>DNMS01000030.1:0-350 GCA_003488105.1 Rhodospirillaceae bacterium | reverse complement strand
GGGACGCCGGCTGGGCCATGGACACGTCATGGATGATGACGCGCAGGTCCTCGATCTGGCCCAAAAGCGCGACGATCCCGGCCAGAACCAGCAGCGTGGTGGAGATGAACAGACTGCCCGAGCGGATGTAGGAATTGACGATCTGCACGTCGGCCATGCGGTTGTCGCGCTCCAGCATACGTTCCATCCAACGCAGGCGGTAATCGTGCAGCACCACCGCCATCGGCCGCTTGCCCCAGGCGATTTGGTCGGCGAGCGTCGTATAGAGTGTCGCTCCGGCGAGAAACCAGGCGAGCGCCAGGGCGTCCAGCAACGGAATGGACGTGTTAAACAACATGGTCTCGCTTAGC
>DNMS01000351.1:901-6557 GCA_003488105.1 Rhodospirillaceae bacterium | reverse complement strand
GCAACCGGCCAAGGTGCGGCCGGGGGTGTTCCTGGGGTCCCACGATCCGCTGTTGGATTGGGCGCTGCGCCAGTCGCGCTGCGGGCTCGCGACCTTTTTCGACGGCTCCGCCGACGGGCTGGAACGGTTCGCCGATTTTGAGGGCATCGCCGCCGGCCTGCACATGTTCGACCCGGAGGCCGGGGGCAGCGACGACGACGCGGCCTGGAACATCGGCTGGGTCCGGCGCTATGCGGCGGCGGCCCCCTGCGTACTGATCGAGTTCGCCTGGCGAGAGCGGGGATTGATTGTCAATCCCGTATCCGCCGATCAGTTCAAAACCATCGCCGACCTGCGCGGCCGGCTGATCGTGCCGCGCCAGGCCGAGGCCGGAACCCAGGCGCTTTTGGAACATCTGCTGGCCGAGGCCGGGATCGGCCCCGAAAGCTGCGTGATGACCGAACCCGCGCGCACGGAAACCGACGCCGCCCAGGTCGTCGCCGACCATATGGGCGAGGTCACGTTGGGCCTGCGCGCCACGGCGGCGCCGCTGAAGCTTGATTTCGTGCCGCTGCTGCGTGAACGCTTCGACCTGTTGGTCGACCGCAAGGCCTGGTTCGAGCCGCCGATGCAGGCGTTCCTGGCCTTCTGCCGCACCGAAGCCTTCCGCTTCAAGGCCCAGACCATGGGCGGCTACGACATCACCGGCCTGGGCAAGGTGCATTTCGTGGGGGACTAGACGTCCTCATCCACGGCACGACCATAACGCCGCTGGCTATGCACGAGGCTTCCCTTTGCTACCTCTTCCGATCAATCACTATGCCAAGCTGTTCCATATCTGATATGTAAATTCGCTCTCGGTTTTCCCAAACACGGTCAAGGACGGACGACATGTTGAGTTGGCCGATGGCCCAGATCGCCAGTCCTCGATCTCCAAATACACCAGCATCAGTCTCACCAATGATATCGAGTGCTTCTTGCTCTGTTAGATTCCGGTCCATTCTCGCGCAAAGATAGGCATATGTTGCCGGAAACTTGGTTCGTATAGACATCCAAGTTTCATTTAGTATGGACCGGGCACGCAAGGCCCCACGGCTAACGATCCACCCTGATTCGCAGTGCGCCACCAATTCAGGCAATAATTCCGTCAGCCTATTTGGATCAGCGCTATTAACGAGAACCTTTGCCGCATTCTCGTCGCGGCTCTCACGCCAATACTGAAAGACCAGATCTAGGCTGAATAAGAGTTCATCGTTAGAGATCGCCTTCAGCCACCGACGACCGGCACCACGAGTTCCTCGGCCGCGCCATCGCTCCAACACTGCCTGACGAGTTGGAGGCATGAGAAACGGATAGATGTGGGAGAGCAACGCCTCCACACGTCTGCGCGCTCGCTGGTTTGGGTGGGTGCCTTGCATCAGCTCGGTCCCGAGAGAATCGATTTCGCGAAGCGCCTTCCCTTCCCGCCCCAATCGAACAAGGCGATTGCGAATTGCACCTGAAATATCCTTAGAATCCTCCAAGGATAATTTCGCCGCTGTCATCAACTCGACGAAAGTTAGACAGGCGACATAAGCATGCAAAAGATTTCTTCCCAATTCACTGTTGATGTCATGGGCACATGCACTGATGCGGACGAGCTTTGCCGAGAGGGCAGAATCAGACTCAGTTTCCACTGCTACATACATCCTTTTGTCAAAAGGTAGTGGCCACACATTCAGTTTTCCGGCGTGAGGAAAAGTCGCGATCTACTTGTTCCGCTCTCTCAAAGTATCATGACAGTGAGAAATTGAAGAACATGAGAGCCCCTCCATCCCGCCATGCAAGTCGGTCCGGAAGCGCCCGGTTTCATCCTCCTCACCGCCTCACTGTCTCTGTGGTTCAAACGAAAAAGGGCGGCCCCGAAGGCCCGCCCTTTCCGTAATGCGTGAACGTCGGTGCCGTTACGACGACTTGCCGTTCGGGAAGAACAGCTGCAGGCCGTTCAGCTTGTAGGACGCGATGGTGTCCTGGCCGTCCTTGGACAGCACCCAGTCGATGAAGGCTTGGCCTTCGGCCTGTTTCACCTTGGGGCATTTCTTCGGGTTGACCAGGATGATGCCGTACTGGTTGAACAGCTGCTTGTCGCCTTCGACCTGAATCTTGTAGTCGCCCTTGTTCTTGAAGCTGATCCAGGTGGCGCGGTCAGTCAGGGCATAGGCGCCCATGCCGACGGCGGCGTTGAGGGTCGCCCCCATGCCGCTGCCGGTTTCCCGATACCAGCCGCCCGAGGCCGCCTTGATATCGGTGCCGGCGGCCTTCCACAGGCGGACCTCTTTCTTATGGGTGCCGGAGTTATCACCGCGCGAGGCGAAGGTCGCCTTGGCGTCTGCGATCATCTTGAAGGCCTTGGGCGCGTCCTTCATGCCGCCGACCTTGGCCGGGTCCGCGGGCGGGCCGACGACGATGAAGTCGTTGTACATGACGTCCGTGCGCTTCACGCCGTAGCCTTCCTTGACGAACTTTTCCTCGGCCGGCTTGGCGTGGACGAGCAGCACGTCGCCGTCGCAGTTCTGGGCGTTCTTGATCGCCTGGCCCGTGCCGACGGCGACCACGTTGACCTTGATGCCCGTCTTCTTTTCGAAGATCGGCAGCATGTAGCCGTACAGGCCCGAGTTCTGGGTGGAGGTCGTCGACTGCACGATGATCGCCTTGCCGTCGGCCTGGGCCGGGGCGGCGGCGACCACCGTCACGGCGAGGGCCAGGGCGGCCGCGCCGAAGGTGAACCGTTTGATTGTTGTCATGGATATCTCCCTGAGTGCTGGTTCCGGTTGGTGATGATTGGGGACAGGTCCCTTTGCGAAGGCCGGTTACAGGATGATCTTGCCCGCCATGTAGTCGCCGGCCTCGGCCGAGGCCGGCTGGTTGAAAAACGCCGCCGCCGGGCTGTGTTCCAAAACCTTGCCCCGGTGCATGAACACCACGTCGTCGGCCAGGCGCCGGGCCTGGCCCATGTCGTGGGTGATGAAGATGATCTTGGTGCCGCGGTCGCGAGCCGCCTTGGTGATGTCCTCGATCACCAGGGTCGAGGCCGGGTCCAGGTTCGACGTCGGCTCGTCCATGAACAGCACGTCCGGCTCGGTCGCCAGCGCGCGGGCCAGGGCCAGACGCTGCTGTTCGCCGCCGGACAGAAGCCGCGCCGGCTGTTCGGCGCGGTCGGCCAGCCCGGCATGTTCGAGAATGTCCCGCCGCCGCGCGGGGTCCGCCCGGCCGCGCAGGCGCAACACGAAATCAATGTTGGCGGCGACGGAGCGGCGCAGCATCACCGCGCGTTGGAACACCATGGCCTGACGACGGCGGATGGCGTCATCTAACAAACGACCACCCCAGGTGACGTGCCCGCCCGAGGGCTCAAGCAGCCCGTGCATGAGGCGCAGCAGCAGGCTCTTGCCCGCCCCGTTGGGCCCCATGATGACGGTGACGCCGTCGGCGTTCAGGGTCAGGTCGATGCCCTTGATCAGCACGGTGCCGCCGGCCTGATAGGTCAGGTCCTCGACCCCGGCGGGGAACAGGTCGGCGCCGGCACCGGCATCCTGGTTGCTTCGCAGATCAATGACATTGGCGGGGCGCAGATCAGGCATAGGCCTGCCTTTTCGCCGTCGCGTTCAGCCCCATGACCGCCGCGTTGATGGTCAGTGCTATGGTCAGCAGCACGACGCCGAGGCCGAGCGCCAGGGCCAGATCGCCCTTTGAGGTTTCCAGGGCGATGGTCGTCGTCATGACGCGGGTCAGATGGTTGATGTTGCCGCCGACGATGATGACGGCGCCGACCTCGGCCATGGCGCGGCCGAGCCCGGCCAGCATCACCGTCAGCAGGGAATAGCGCGCGTCCCACAACAGCTCCGCCATCATCCGCCCCGTGGGCACGCAGAAGGAACGGAACTGGTCGGCGTATTCGTTGTGCAGGTCCTCGATCACTTGGCGCGACAGGGCGGCAATGATCGGCAGGATCAGAACCGCCTGGGCGATGATCATGGCCGTCGGCGTATAGAGCAATCCTAAGAAACCGAGCGGCCCTGCATTGGACAGCAGCATGTAGATGATCAGGCCGACCACCACCGGCGGCAGGCCCATCATGGAATTGACGACGACCAGCGCCACGCCGCGGCCGGGGAAGCGTGTCACGGCCAACAGAGCCCCGATGCTGAGGCCGATCAGCCCCGCCACCAGCAGGGCCGTCAGACTGACCCGCAGCGACAGCCCGATGACCTCCATCAGGTCCGCGTCGAAGCTGAACAGCAATGAAAAGGCCGTGAGGAAGGCCTGCCCGAAATCCTGCATCGTCTGGCTGTCCGCCCGTTCCCATTCCCAGGACGCGTGGGGTGTTTCCCATGCGATTCCGTAAATTATGCATAATTATTCGTATTTGACGTAATTTTGCACAAATTCCGGAAACGCGCAAGCATCCCCGGTACCCCCGAGAGGCTGCGGGCGGGGGCAGACTCGACCGATGTTCAGAGATAGGACCTGGCTCAGAAGAAGGGACTGGCGGCGCTTAGCTACCCTCGGCCCAGCGCCGCATCAGGCCGTTGAACACCCGTTGCGCGGTCAGGGCGGCCGGGCTGTTGGCCGCCGTCTGATGCAGGTGGTGGGCGACGCCGTTGGCGTCGGCCAGAATCTCGCGGCGCTCGGCGGAGGCAACGCGGCTTTGGATCCAGGTCACGGCGACCCGCCGCTCACCCTTTGTCACAGCCTCGACCCGATGATGCCAGCCGGTCGGATAGACCACGGCGGCGCCTCGGGACAGCTTGACCTTGACCTCGCCGCCGGGGGCCAGGATCACCAGTTCTCCGCCGTCGTAATCCTGCGGCCCATTCAGGAACAACGTGCAGGACACGTCGGCGCGGATCGATTCCGGATTTCCGATGAAGGGGTTATCCGTGTGCAGGCCATATTCCGCGCCCACGCCGTAACGGGCGTAAAGCGGGCGCATGACCCTGTGGGGGAAGGTTCCGTTGCGGATCTGCGCCGACTGCCCGATCGCCCCGATGACAAGGCGGTCGGCAGGCGCCAGGGCGTCGCCGGCAGTGGCACGGTCAGCCTGACGATTGCGCTTCACGGCTTTGATGTCGTCGCGCATTCCACCCGCCCCGTCGATCCAGGGAACATCGTCGAGGGTGGCGTCGATTTCACCGAGCCCGTCGTCACCGAGCAGCTTTTCAACATGGATGATCATCGCTTGTCAGCCCCCTTACCCCTACGCATCCCGCGCTCCCGATAGCGCCGCGGGAGGGTGCATGGTAGCACGCGGGACAGCCGCCGTCGGTGGAAACCAGCCTGAATTCGGACCGCAGACCGGCCAGCCAATTGTTCTAAATATTCACATTATTAACTTAAATACATAATTTTATACACATCGCTTAACGTAATTTTTATAATGAAATCAGCATTTAAATTGCCGAATAAAAATAATAGTGTAAACTTAACAATACGAAATCTGGCATATGCCAGCCGCCCGCCAAAGACCGGTCCGTCGGCCTGCAGATAGGGCGCAGATTTACGAATTTCACAATGGGAGAGCAGTCATGGGCAAAATCAACAAAGCATTCCTGATCCTGCCGGTTGTCTTCGCGGTTCTGATCGCGATTGGCATCCTGACCAGCTAGGCCATATCGTCCCAAAGACTGGTGATCGAGCG
>DNMS01000351.1:0-722 GCA_003488105.1 Rhodospirillaceae bacterium | reverse complement strand
GCTCGACGGCATGGATAAGGGTCGGATGGGCGCGCTGAGCACAGTCGGTCCGTTCGCACAGCCGGCAGGTCACGCCGACGGGCAGGAAAGTCTCCGACCGGGTCAGGTCCAGACCGCCCGAATAGACCAACTCGCCCGCGTCCTCCAGCCGGCAGCCCAGCGCCAGCGCATAGCTGCCGTCGGGTGCATTATACCCGGCTCCGGGCAGGCGCTGGCCGAAGGCGACGGAAAGATAGGCACTGCCGTCGGCCAATTGCAGGACCTGGGCATCGACGGTGCCCGGCCGGCCGCTGGCTGCATGCACGTTCCAACGCGGGCAGATTCCCGCGAACCGGGGGATCGGCAGGCCCGAACCGGGCACCCGCCGGAACACGTTGCCGGCGCTGTCGATGCGCAGGAAATGGAAGCGCACACCCTCCTCGCCCGGGCGGCGCAGGGTCGCGAGTCGCCGGCAGGCCTGTTCCAGGCTGACGCCAAAGGCCTGGCTCAGACGTTCCACGTCATAACGATAGGCGCGCGCACGATCGAGAAAGGCATCATAAGGCATCAGCACCGCGGCAGCGAAATATCCCGCCAGATAATCCCGGCAAAGATCTTCGGAAGCGGGGGAAAGATCCGCCTCCCCAACCCAGGCGTCAATCAGGCCGGCGGCGGCGCGGCGGCCGGTTTCGCGCGCCAGGTGAAAGCGCAAACTGGGCAATGCCAAATCATCGCGCACGATC
>DNMS01000194.1:2876-5471 GCA_003488105.1 Rhodospirillaceae bacterium | reverse complement strand
GGTTGAACAGGGTCGATTTGCCGACATTTGGACGGCCGATGATGGCGATGGTGAAGGGCATGACATTGGCCGGACGCGTGTCCGATCCTGATTACCTAAACTGGGTTACGGGTACTGGGTTACTGATAAACGATCAATTCCGCGTCGTCGGACAGGAAGATGACCCGGCCGTCGGCGACAATGGGCGGCACGGAAATGCCGTCGGGCATTTCGACCTCGCCGATGAACTTACCCGAATAGGGCGACAAAGCCCAGGCCACACCATGCGATCCGGCCACGATCAGGCGGTCGGAGGCCAGAATGGGGCCGGTCCAGACGACGGGATCGCGCTGCTTTTCCGGGTTTTCGAAACGGGGCAGGGGGCGGACCCAATAGACGCCGCCGGTATCGCGGCTGACGGCGGCGACTTCCGCGTCGTTGGTCAACACGAAAATATAGTCACCAGCGATCCAGGGGCTTTCGATGCCGCCGATATCCCGTTCCCAGATACGCCGGCCCGTGCGCAGGTCATAAGCCGCCATGATCCCGGAATGGCTGATCGCGATGACCCGGCCGCGGTCGATGATCGGGCGGCCGCGGATATGCGACAGGGCGGAGACGATGTCCGAACGCTTCAGGGACGCCAGGGAATCCGACCACAACAGGCGGCCGTTCTCGGCCCTGAGCGCCACCAGTTCACCGGACGAATAGGGGACGACGACCACGCCCTGGTCGACGGCCGGGCTGCCGCTGCCGAGAAGGGAAGCGGACTCGGTGATACCCGAATGATCCCAAAGCTGCTGGCCCGTGTTGGCGTCCAGGGCGAAGGTGCGGTTATCCAGGGTAATGACGAAGACCCGCCCGCCGCGCACCGTGGGGGCGGCGTGCATGGGGCCGCTCAGCACCGTGCGCCAAATTTCCTTGCCCGTCGCGGCATCCAGGGCGATGACATGACCGAACCCGGTCGCGGCATAGACCCGCCCGCCGTCGGTGGTCACGCCGCCGGACAACAGGCCGTCGTCGGCCTCGGCCTTGGGCGCCAGTTCGACGTCCCAGATGGTGTCGCCGGACTTCATGTCGACGGCATAGACTTCGGATTCGGAATCCATGGTGAAGATGCGCCCGCCCGCGGCGACGGGGGAGCCGAGGATGCGGAGCTCGTCATCGACGCCTTTGCCGACGCCGGTACTCCAGGCCTTGGTGATGTTCTCCGGCACCAGGATGTGGTGCATGGCATGGTTCGGGTAGCCGCCCGGCTGCGGCCATTCCGGATTGGGCGAAGGGGCCGGCAGCAGGATCTGGTGATCCTTCAACTCGGCATCGGCCGCCAAGGTCCGCTGATTGGTGAGGATCGCGATGCGCGTGCCCGGCAGGGGGACTTCTTCCTTGGAGAATAGATTTTCCATATAGGAACAGCCACCGGTGGCCAAGGGCGCCATCAGGGCAAGGGCGATGGACAAAACCACGCCCCGGGCCGTGCCGCGCCGGCAGGCCTGCAAGCCCCATTCCGGGCGATTTCCGCTATTCGGCGCAGCCATACCGATTGTTCCCCTGTTCCCCGTGACCCATCCTGATTAATTCAGGGGCCCTTCTAACGCAATATCGTTAACAATTCCGTTGCGCGCTGGCGCATACGGGCCGGCGTTTCCGCGTCCTTGGACAGGGTGCTGTAGATTTCCACTGCCTTGGCCTTGTCCCCGGCGCGAAGCGCCAGCGACGCCGCCAGTTCCTGGGCGCTGAACCGCCACGGATTTCCGGCCGCCATAAGCGGCGCCAGACGGTCTTGAACCTTTTTGGGATCGGTGCCCGGATCATTGACCTCCAGCCCCGCCGCCAGGATCACAGCCAGATCCTGATACAGTTTTCCGGCCCCCGTGTCCGCCGCGATGGCGTTATAGGCGGCGATGGCCCCGGCCGTGTCGCCGTTCTTGGCGAGAAGACCTGCTTCCTGAATGCGGGCAAGCAGGCCATAACCGCCGCCTTCGCCGGACAGGCTTTTGAACGCACCGGCGGCCGCGTCCGCGCTGCCGGTTTCGGCCAATTTCTGAGCGGCGGCGAAGCGGTCACCCAGGGCTTGGCGGGTTTCCAGGTCGTATTTGACCCAGAACTGGTACCCCGCGACGGCCGCAACGCACAGCCCCGCCGCGACGAGAATGATCTTGCCGTAGCGGCTCCAGACCTTGTGGAACTGTTCCTGGCGCAGCTCTTCGTCGATTTCGCGGATCAGGCTGTTTTCGGTATGATCGGCCACTTTTGGCTCCCGTCGGTAACGGTTGGAATTGGCGGGGAAAATAGTGGCCTTTTCCCGCGATAGCAACTGGCGGTGGCGGGGGGCGGTTATGGAGGGGTTTACGGCTCCTTAACAATGATGGGCGACAATGCTCGGTGGTGGCGGTCAAATGCGCCGTAACCCGTATCGAAGGGCGACCCAAGGGAATGAAACGACTTCTTGCGATTTTCACCGTCTGTTTGCTGATGACCGGCTGCGTCGGCATTGTCGGCGCCGAGGGCGTATCCGTCATGGCGACGGACAAGACGGTCGTTGACCATGTCATCTCGTTGTCGAGCGGCAAGAACTGTTCGACCATCCGCAAGGACCTGGGCCTGACCTACTGC
>DNMS01000194.1:0-2838 GCA_003488105.1 Rhodospirillaceae bacterium | reverse complement strand
GACCTACTGCGAGGAAGACGAAAAGATCCCGCAGATGAACGTGTTCTGCTACCGCACGCTGGGCGAGATCACCTGCTACGACAGGCCAGTGTATGAGGGTAAGCAGGAACAGGTCCGCCAGGGCGGCGAAAAACCCCGCTGATCGCCGTAACGGACGCTTGTTCTGAAGGGCCTGCCGTCGTTCAATGGCCGCCCCATGCGATTCCTTGCTTATACATTGTTGTTGTCCACGCTCCTGGGTTCCGGTTGGGCCGCCTGGTTCTTTTTCGGTGCGCCCGCCCAGGACGACGACCCCGAACTGACCGCGTTGAAGCATCGCGTGGCGCAGCTTGAGCAATCCGTGGAGGAGGGCGATCTGAACGCCCGGATCGACCTGGGATGGATATTGATCGGCAAAAATTCCCGGCTGCCTGATCCGGACCGCGCCGTCGCCTTGTTTCGCGAGGCCGCCGGCAAGGGGGCCGTCAGGGCGCAATACGCCCTCGGTTGGGCTTATGCCAAGGGGCGCGGCGTGCCCGTCGATTATGCCCAGGCGGCGGAATGGTACCGTGTGGCGGCGACGGCAGGCGGCGACGCCGATGCCCAGTTCGCGCTGGGCGAGCTTTATTTCCGCGGCCTTGGCGTGGCCAACGACTACGGCCGGGCGATCGACCTGTACCGCGCCGCCGCGATGCGCGGCCATCCGATCGCACAATACCTGATGGGCGTCATGTACCAGGAAGGCTGGGGGGTGAAACGCGATCTGGTCGAGGCTTACAAGTGGCTGACTCTGGCTGTTCCCCAGGCGGCCCGCATCCAAGCCCATAACCCCCAGTTCGACCCCCGGGGGCAGCGTGAGCAGTTGATGGTCAAGCTGAACCGGACCCAGATCAATTTGGCCGAGCGTAGGGCCCGTGAGATGACGGCAGGAAAATGAGGAACAGGACATGGGGGATTTGAGGTGACCGCGCCGAAGCTTCGCCTTCTCATCATCGAAGGCAACACGGCGGCGGGCAATGCGGCCATGGCGGCCGCGGGCGTCGGCACCAATGCCGGTCAGTATGCGGATGCCGTGCGGCGGACGGCGTCCGACGCGGACATCCATGTCGCACATCCCGCTGACCGGACCGATGTCCTTCCGGCGGGGGTGGCCCTAAGTGATTTCGACGGCGCAATCCTGGGCGGCTCGGGCCTGTTCGTGCGCGCCCGGGGAAATGCCCCCGAGGTTCAGCGCCAGGTCGATCTGGTGCAGGCCCTGTTCGGGGCCGGCGTGCCGATGCTGGGAAGCTGCTGGGGGCTGCAGGTCGCGGTGGTTGCCGCCGGGGGCGACGTGTCGCCGAGCCCCAACGGCCGCGAGGTCGGTATCTGCCGCGCCATCACGCTGAGCGACGCGGGGGCCGGTTTCCCTATGTTCGCGGGCAAGCCCGGGACATTCGACTCCCTCGCCATTCATTACGATGAAGTCACCCGTCTACCGTCCGGCGCCGCCGTGCTTGCTGCCAACGCTCACAGCCCGGTTCAGGCGGCGGCGTTCTCCTTTGGAAAAGGCGTGTTCTGGGGTGTCCAGTATCATCCCGAATTCTCGTTTTCCCACATGGCGCGGCTGATCCGACGCTACGGTGCCGACATGGTGACGCAGGGCATCTATCCCGATCAGGCGGCCATGGACCGGGAGACAGAGGCCATGCTGCGCTTGGATGCCGATGCCGAAGCGCAGGCGGCGGACCTGGGTTTTGGTGAAACGGTGAGGAAAACGGCGATGCGGTGTCGAGAAATCGACAATTGGCTGCAGTTTTGTCGAAGTGAAAAACCGAACTGAATGCGATGTTGGGGCTTGGCTGTTCAATTTCCCCCAAATTAATTATTAGAATATTATTATTTAAAGCAAATACACAATCTATTTTTCCTGTGTAATTTGATGTTAAAAATTACTCAATAATAAAATTAACCATATTTAATATTTGTGTATTTAATGGGTGCGTTTATCCCTAAAAATTACTGGATGTTTTGTATCTAGTACTTTTGTATAGCTATAATTCTTTGAAGATTCAGGGGTATCCTTCAGCCATGTTGAGGAACTGGGAGCCGCATTCATTTCATGGATACACAAGGTCTCGTTACATCTGCGGCGGTAATCGGGGCAGGGGGGGAGGTGTTCCTGATGGCCATTCAGCCAGATGAGAGGCTCGTCCGTTTCGAAACTGACGAGATTAGAATTTTCGCATAGGATGCATGGCCCTTGAGGGGGAGGACTACCCGTACCCGCAGGAAACAATGCGGGACGGAGGATCAAATAACCAAGAAAAGGGTTTGGGACGATGAATGACCAAGAAAAGCCCGTCGCCGAGGATGCGGTGGAGGCTCCTTCCGTGGATGAGGAAGGGCCGGAGGTTGTGTCTGAGGTGACGGAAGTTGAGGATCACGTGGTCGTCGATGATGACACGACGCCGGATAACCTGGGACAGGAAACATCCCCCGAAGAACAAGCCGCACCGCAGCCGGGTAGAATGAATCGTAGCGGAATGGGCATCGGGGGGCGGCTGCTGTTGTCCGTTCTGGCAATTTTCGCGACGACGGTCGTTGCCATTGTCATCGGTTGGGTGTCGATGACCTCGTCATCGACCACCTTGAATGAGATCTCCCATGTGAAATCGCCGGCCGTGGCGGATGCGCTTCGCCTGTCGGAAACCGTCGCGCGGATCACATCCCTTGCACCGGCCTTGGTGGCCGCCAAAACGAATGTTGAACGCGAGGATATCGCGGCGCGGGTGAAGACCATCTTCGGACAGTTCGCAAAAATCGTCGCCGGTGCGAAGATCGACGCCAAAGTCATGACTGACCTGCAGTCCGGTGCCGATC
>DNMS01000079.1:34365-34487 GCA_003488105.1 Rhodospirillaceae bacterium | reverse complement strand
GCCGGCGGACAAGCGCCTTGATGCGCGGGCCACTGCCATCGGGCGTGGCCCGCGACAGGCCGAGAATGTCATCCATCATCGTGCCTCCCTGCTTCATGGTCGGAAGGCGCCTGACCAACGCC
>DNMS01000079.1:25235-34144 GCA_003488105.1 Rhodospirillaceae bacterium | reverse complement strand
TCCAGGCCAGGCCAGTGACCGCATGGCCGCTGGCGGGCCGGGCGATCATCGCCGTTTCCTGTTCGATGGCGCCGATCAATACCGTACCGTCGGAATAGCCGCCGGCGACCACGTGGTCCGCCGGATGGGCCGCGACCTCGCGCACCACGCCGTCATAGACATAACCGAATTCCAACGGCGGCTTGCCCGACGGCCCCTTGCCCGAACAATCCCAGGACGTCACCGTGTCAGCGCCCGAGGCCGCCACGTACGCGCCGTCGGCGGTCCAGGCGACGGCGCGGATCTTGGACGGATAGCCCGACATCCGCATGCCCGTTCTGTCCTTCCAGCGCCAACAATGCATTTCCTTGTCCTGCATGGCGGAGACGATGAACAAGCCGTTGGGCGACCAGGCGACAGCGGTGTGAGAACCGTGCCAGTCGAGCCGCACGGGCTTCTGACTAGGCTCGGTCAATTTCCACACACTGACCCCGCCGTAATGGGCGGCGGCGATCCGCGTGCCGTCGGGCGAGAAGCTAAGGCCCGCGACCGTTGAGGGATGATCCGATGCGACAAACACCACGCCCCCCTCGGCGTCGAGCACGGTCAGCCCCTTGGCGGCGGCGAAGGCGCGCAATCCCTTGCCCGCATGCACCGCGATCTCGCCGACCCAGGGCCCACCCGTTTCCGACAGCTTGGTGACGACGGAGCCGCCCAGGCGCAGCAACTCGCCCCCGTCCGTGCCGATCAGCACCCCCGCCCCGCCGATATCGACGGCGGCGGTGATGGGCGTTGCCGCAATCTGGGCCAGCACCGACGGCTGGGCGCCGTCCAACGCCAGCCCGAGGCCGCGGATCGTGCCGTCGCCATAGCCGATGACGGCACGGGCTTCCGCCGGCTCGATGACCGTGAAGGTCGGATGCACGCCCACGGCCGGGCTTTCGCTGAGCTTGACCGAGGGCGAAATGATGCGCGCCCCCACGTCGGGATTGCCAGTACCGGCAAGTCCCATGGCGGCGGGATCGAACCCGGTGGCGCCCATCATGCCGCCACCGTGCAGCTATCGAACGCCGTGCGAAGTTCGGCCTCGTCCAGGTTGCGGCCGATGAAGACCAAACGCGACGACCGCGCGTCGCCGCCCCAGGGGGCACCCCAGGCGCTGTCCATGACCATGTGCACGCCCTGGAAGACGTAGCGATTATCCTGGCCGGACAGATTCAGAATGCCTTTGGTACGGAGAACGTCAACGCCACGTTCCGTGATGAAGCCGCGGATCCAGTTGGAAAATTTCTCTGGCTCAATGGGGTTGTCGGTCTTCAGGCTGATCGAGATGATGTTCTCGTCGTGCTCGTGGTCGTCCTCTTCGTCCAGCAGGCCCGGCTCGAATTCCAGCACCCGGGAAAGATCGAACGCGCCGCGGTCGAGCACGTCGGCGATCGGCACCTGGCTTTTCACCGTCTCGATGACCTTGGCCATGCGGTTGAGGCTGGTGATCTTCGCCTTCACGGTATTCAGCTTGTCGGCGCCAACCAGGTCCGTCTTGTTGAGCAGGATGATGTCGGCGAAGGCGACCTGTTCGGCCAGCTCGTGCTCCTCGTCGACGGCGTCCAGGAAATGGCAGGCGTCGACCACCGTGACCACGGCGTCGAGCGCAACCTTGGCCTGCACGTCCTCGTCCACGAAGAAAGTCTGCACCACCGGCGCCGGGTCGGCCAGGCCCGTGGTTTCGATGATCATGCCGTCGAAGTCGTCAGCGCGCTTCATCAGCGTCGAAATGATGCGGATCAGATCGCCGCGCACGGTGCAGCAGATGCAGCCGTTGTTCATTTCGAAGATTTCCTCGTCGGCGTCGACGACCAGTTCGTTGTCGATGCCTTCCTCGCCGAATTCGTTGACGATGACGGCGTATTTCTTGCCGTGCTGTTCCGTGAGGATCCGGTTCAGCAGGGTAGTTTTCCCGGCTCCCAGATATCCGGTGATCAGCGTCACGGGCACCTTTGCCTGTTGCATGTGGTCAGCGCTCCCTTGTGCTAAGCGGTTCGCCCGCCGTTGGGCGAACCGCGTTTCCATTTCAGTCGGTGGCGGGGACGGCGCGTTGTCCCGTCACGCAGCACCCCGGTCTTGCAGGCTTAGGTCTTAGAGAAGGGCTTCGACGAGGAAGCCTTCGACATGTTCCAGTGTCAGGAACATGCCGATGCCGGCGACCACGGCACCCGTCAGGCGGGCTTCGATGGCCGTCGATTCCGTTGCTTTCCACAACTTCAAGGCAACCGTTCCGGCGGCGACGGCGATGCCGTACTGCAGAACGCCGAGACCGATCAGATAGCCGACCAGGACCTGGGCGCCCGCGCCGGCTTCCTGAGAAGCCATCGCTTCACCGAAGGCCGAGCCGTGGAACAGGCCGAATGCGGCGAACACGGCCAAGGCCGGAACGATACCGAGAGACCGCCCGGACAGCACCACCGCGCCCAGGGCCAGCAGCGACAGGCCGATGACGATTTCCTTGGCCGGCAGGCCGACGCCCAGGCTCATCATCAGACAACCCGCCAGCATGGCGGCGATGTAGCCGGCCGGAGCCATGAAGCGATGGCCGGTATAAAGCGCCGCGATGCCGACCAGCAGCACGAAGAACAGATGGTCGAAGCCGAGCAGCGGATGGCCGATGCCGGACAGCACGCCATGGGCAAACGTGGTCATGGGCGCCCCGCCCAGCGGGTGGTGGGCAAGCGCCGGGTCAGCCGCGAGAACTGCCGCCGTGCCGAGCGCCAGCGCCGGAACCAGGTTCGTGAGTTTGGTGCGGATCATGGGTAGGTACCTCTCTGTACTGATGAATTTTCATTGCGTGACGGACGGGCTCCGCCGTTGGAGGCCTATTCAGGTTTTCTAGTAGACTTTGTAGGGCAGGAACTTGCCGTTCAGGGTGATGACCACGCGGTCGCCCTTGGGGTCGGCCTTGCGGTCGATGTCCATTTCGAAGTCGATGGCCGACATGATGCCGTCGC
Source organism: Rhodospirillaceae bacterium (assembly GCA_003488105.1). The sequence goes on along the minus strand of DNMS01000079.1, from coordinate 31,163 downwards.
CGAATTCTTCTTCGATCAGGGCCTTGAAGGTGGTGCCGTAGACGCTGACCAGTTCATAGAGGCGGTAGATCAGGGGATCGGTCGGAACCGCGCTTTCGAGCGAACCGCGCGACGGCACGGTCATCAGCATGGCGATTTCTTCTTCCGACAGATTCAGGCCCATGGCGTTGGCCGCCGCGGTTGCCTGATCCTTGGTCATGGACATCTGGCCCAGCAAGGCGGCGGTCACCCATTCCTTGGAATGGCCGACCTTTTCTGCGACGTCGGCCCACTTGATGCCTTTCATGATTTTGTGGGTGACGATCTTTTCGGTCAGTTCGGCGCGGGTCATTTAAGGGGTCTCCTTCGTTGATGACGTTTGGGTATGTCGGGTTCAAGCCTGCGCGCGCAGCACGCCCGTACCGGTTTCACCGGCTTCGTCGGTGGTGACGGTGGGGCGCACGACGGGCGGATGCCGGGGGTCGTAATCGGGAGAGGCCAGTTCGTCCTTGAAGCCCACCGAGCGGTTGACCAGGAATTCGATCAGGTGATTGCGCACCGGATAATAATTATCCTGGGTATGCATGTTGCCGCGGGTGCGGTCGCGCGGCAGCGAGTTCTCGACGATCTCGCAGATCCGCGCATCCGGCCCGTTGGTCATCAGGATGATCTTGTCAGCCAGCAGGATCGCCTCGTCGATGTCATGGGTGATCATGAACACGGTCTGCTCGGTCTCGGCGCAAATGCTGAGAAGCTCGTCCTGCAGGGACCCGCGGGTCAGCGCGTCGAGCGCCGAGAACGGTTCGTCCAACAGCATGATCTGCGGCTCGATGGCCATGGCGCGGGCGATGCCGACGCGTTGTTTCATGCCGCCCGACAGCTGCGACGGCTTCTTGTTTTCCGAGCCGGTCAGATGCACCAGGTCGATGAACTTCTGGCAATGCTTGAGCATCTCCGCCTTGGCCATGCGCGGCCATTTCGAACGCACGGCGAAGGCAATGTTGCCCATCACCGTCATCCACGGCATCAGGGCGTGGCTTTGGAACACCACGGCGCGTTCCAGCGAGGTGCCCGTGACTTCCTGGCCCGACACGATGACGTTGCCGGAACTGGCCGTGGCCAGACCCGCCAGAATGTTCAACAGGGTCGTCTTGCCGCAGCCGGAATGACCGATCAGGCAGACGAACTCACCGGGCTCCACACTGAACCAGATGTCTTCGAAAACGGTGGTCTCACCCGATCCGTCCGGGGTCGGAAAGCGCTGCGCCAGGCCTTCGACGCGGATGCGGGGCTGGGAGGGATTGTTCATGCTGTCGGACATCATCTTGGCTCCGTTCTTTCTTTTATTCGGCATAGGTGACGAGACGCGCCAAGTAGGACAGCATCAGGTCCAGCACCATGCCGATCAGGCCGATGAAAAAGATCGCGGCGATCACGTTGGTGATCGACAGGTTGTTCCATTCGTTCCACACGAAGTAGCCGATGCCCGTACCGCCCACGAGCATCTCGGCCGCGACGATGACCAACCAAGCGATGCCGACGGAAATCCGCATGCCGGTCATGATCCTGGGGGCGGCCGCCGGCAGGATCACGCGAAAGGCCGTGCGCAGATGGCCGACCTCGAGCGTCTTGGCCACGTTCAGCCATTCCTTACGCACGCTGGCGACACCGAAGGCGGTGTTGGTCAACATCGGCCAGACCGAACAGATGAAAATCACGAACACGGAGGAAATGATCGAATCCTTGATCGTGTAGAGGGCGAGCGGCATCCAGGCCAGCGGCGAGACCGGCTTCATGATCTGAATGAACGGATCGAGCGCCTTGTAGAACAGCGGCGACATGCCGATCAAAAAACCGAGCGGCAAGGCCACGATCACAGCGAAGAAAAACCCGACCAGAACGCGCAGGATGGAATAGCCCAGCTGAATGCCGATGCCCTTGTCGTTGGGGCCGGCGTCGTAGAAGGGATTGAGAACGTGCTCCCAGATCTGCTTGCCGACCTCGAGGGGCCCCGGCATTGCCGAGGCCCCCTTGGCCGTAGCCCCCATCAAGGCGGCGTAAGCGGGGTCCATGTCCGCCGCCGATCCCGTGCCGGCGGGCAGTAACAGTTGCCACAGACCGGCGAAGGCGAAGAACAGCGCGATCGACAGGACAATGGCACGGGATTGCAGTGACATGGACATGGATAAGCCCCTTACGTTCTCTTGATGGCGAAGGACTCGACGTATTCTTCCGCTTTCGCGGCGTCGAACGTCTTGCCCATGATGTTGTAGGTTTCGTAGGTCGTTTTCGGCGGCGTGCCGTATGGACCGGTCAGTTTCATCTCGGCCATCAGCTTCTGCGCATCGGTGGCGAGATAGACCTCTTCGGCGACCTGCTTGTAGTCGACGTCGCCCTTGATATAGCCCCAGCGCTTCATCTGCGTCAGGATCCACACCCCCATGGAGTGCCACGGGAACGGATCGAAATCGATCCGATCTGGGACCTTCTTCACATTGCCGAGGCCGTCCGCATAAGTCCCCACGAGCACCTGTTCCAGAACCGTGACCGGCTGGTTCAGGTAGTTCTTCGGCGAAATCGCCTTGGAGATTTCCTTACGGTTGGCCTTGACCGACGCGAAGTCGGTGGCTTCCATGATCGACTTCCACAACGCCAGGAAGGTGTTGGGGTTGCTGTCGATGAAGGACTTGGAGGCGGCGAAGGCACAGCAGGGATGCTTGTCCCAGATGTCCTTCGTCAGCTTGTGGATGAAGCCGACGCCGTCATAGACCGCGCGCTGGTTGAACGGATCCGGCGACAGATACCCGTCGACGTTTTCCGCCCGCAGGTTGGCGACCATTTCCGGCGGCGGCAGGACGCGGATCTGGATGTCCTTGTCGGGATCCAGGCCGTGTTCGGCCACGTAGTAGCGCAGCAGGAAGTTGTGCATGGAATACTCGAACGGCACGGCGAACTTGAAGCCCTTCCACATCTTCGGGTCGTTCTTGTCCTTGTGCTTGGTCGACAGCACGATGGCCTGGCCGTTGATGTTTTCCACCGCCGGCATGGTCCAAGGCACCTTGGTCGAGCCCGCCCCCATGTTGATCGCGAGCGGCATGGGCGTGAGCATGTGCGCCGCGTCGTATTCGCCGGAAAGCGATTTGTCGCGGGACACGGCCCAGCCGGCCGTCTTGATCACGGAAACGTCGAGGCCGTACTTCTTATAAAAGCCCATGGGATGGGCCATGATGATCGGCGTCGCACAGGTGATCGGCACGAAACCGACGTTCAGCTTGGTCTTTTCAAGTTTGCCGCCGGCCTGGGCCATTTCGACCGCCATGGCCTTGGCTTCTTCCAGCGGGAACATGGACGCGATGGCGGCATAAGCCGTCCCCGCACCCACCGCCTTAAGGAATGCCCGGCGGTGCATGTCGCCGCCGAACAGTCCCTGCATGACGGCCGACTCGACGGCCCGGGACATGGAGGATTCCAGGTCCGAGGCTTCCGGTTCGGCCTCCAGGTCGGCCATCTCTTGCTGATGGTTCTGGACGGCCCGCATCATGTCGCCCTGGCCGTTTGCTTCGGCGGCCTGACGCATGGACACGCAGGCGGCTTCCTGGCAGGACGGGTCGAAGCAGTTGGCCGCGCTGTGGCCCGAGCCGGCGGCCCCAGCAGCGGACGTGGCCTCCGCGCGGTCCACGTCTTCCGAACATTGGAACCGCGACGCGTCCTTACCCTGCGCCGCGGCCATGGCCATGTTGTGCTCGATGATGGAACGGTGCTGCCCGCAGGGGCAGCCGTTCCACAAGAGCTTGTCGGGATCAAACGGGTTTGCAAAAGCGCCCATTGATTTACTCCATAAAAAAAACGCCCAACGCGGCGGCCGCTTCCGCGGTCCCGTCGATGGACGTCCTGGTCCTGTCGGGGGCCGTCATCGTCCCCCTGTATGAGCCCGACGACCTCATCGTCGCCCGTCTCGGTTCTCCAGCGGTCGGGCGTCATCGTCCAACCGCCAAACTCTGGTGCCGCCGTCGCCTGACCCCGCTTTCCGGGGGCGCCGGGCGGCGAAATCCCTACAGCTGCATGACCTCGGCAGCCTCGTTGACCATTTCCGCGACCACCACCAGGCGCACGCCGCGCTGCATGGCGCGGGTCCGCAGCAGGGTATAGGCCGCGTCCTCGTCCAGGGCCCGCTCGCGCATGATGATGCCCTTGGCGCGCTCGATGACCTTGCGGTCGCGCAGCGCGTTGCGCGCCTCGTCCAGTTCCTCGCGCAGCCCCCGGGTATTGGAGAAGTTGGCCTTGGCCAGATCGATGGCGGAGCGGATGCGGTTGCCGTTGACGCCGACCACGACGCAGGCATTGACCCCGGCAGCGACGGCCTGGTGGATGGCGTCGGTGGAGCCGTCCTCGGTGATCAGGATGGTCGGGCGGCGCTGCTCCGTCGGCAGGGCGCGCAGCGCGTCCAGCAAGTCCTTATCGGGCTCGGTCGCATAGATCATGATGGCATCGGCGGTGGTTTGGGCGACGGCCTCGGCGAACCGGCTGATGTCGGTCAGCAGGCCGGTGACGCTGTAGCCCTGCTCGACCAGCAGGCGCTTGGTCGCCTCGGCGCGCGGGCGGTCCCGCTCGACCACGAGAACGCTGGTGCCAACTGGCGTCATCAGACGAATTTGCATGACCGTGGTCGCCCCGTATTCCATTCCAGACCGCCGAAAGGTTCGGCGGCGAAAGCTACAAATCCCGGCCTCAGCCGGCATTCCAGCCCGTCATGGGGCAAATGGCCTCTGTAAGGTCGCCCGTCCTTGGGCGCAGAGGTCGCCGGACGGCATAGCGTTCCGGCACAGTTCCTATTTCAAGGCCCGTGCCAACTCGGTGGTGGCGTTCAGATTATTGATATTGCTGGATATTTTTAACGGTTGCGGTAACGGTGGGCCGCACGAACGCATAAAAAATAGTCATACATAAACATGAGGCATAAAATTTAGGCATATAATGCCTTCAAGAACGCGACGCGCTAAACAGACTCGGCCGGGACCGTCGGCATGGCATGGGCCATGCCCCAATCCCGCAACGCCATGATCACCGGGATCAACGACTCGCCCTTGGGCGTTAGCGCATATTCGACCTTCGGCGGCACCACGGGATAGACCGTCCGGCTGATAATTCCATCCGCCTCAAGCTCGCGCAGCTGCTTGGTCAGGGTGCGCTGCGTGACCGACCCGGCCAGTCGATTAAGTGCGCTGAAGCGCTTGGTGCCGTCGGCCAGATGGTACAGCACCACCCCTTTCCACTTTCCGCCGATCTGTTCCAACGCCGCCTCGACAGGGCAGCCGGGGGAACAATCGTACTGCGAAAACCGCGGCATCCGGCCCGGATCGGGCGTTTCGGCGGCGGGCACCGGCTTGGCAAGGGTCATCTGAGGCTCCATGACATCGGGGATTCTCTTACAGTATCCAAAATGTTCCTATAAGCATTTAATGTGCGTACTTGCTCTAATCCATTATACAAGCAATATATCGCCCAACAGCGACCTGTACCAGGAGAACCGACATGCGTGCCATCGGCTACGCCAAGAGCCTACCCATTGACGATCCGAAATCGCTCGAAGACATCGACCTGCCGGACCCGACGGCGTCTGACCTCGGCGCCAACGACCTGCTGGTCGAGGTGGCCGCCGTCTCCGTCAACCCGGTCGACACCAAGGTCCGCATGCGGGCCGAGCCGGAAACGGGGCACAAGGTTCTCGGCTGGGACGCGTCCGGCACGGTCAAGGCGGTCGGCAGCGGCGTCACCCTGTTTCAGCCCGGCGACGACGTGTTCTATGCCGGCGCCATCGGGCGTCCCGGCACCAATAGCGAGTTGCACATCGTCGATCAGCGCATCGTCGGCCGCAAACCCAAGACCCTCGACCATGCCCAGGCGGCGGCCCTGCCGCTGACCTCGATTACCGCCTGGGAACTGCTGTTC
>DNMS01000079.1:3131-24971 GCA_003488105.1 Rhodospirillaceae bacterium | reverse complement strand
CAGATCGCCAAGGCGTTGACCGGCCTGACCGTGGTCGCCACCGCGTCGCGCGATGAAACCCGCGACTGGTGCCTGCGGATGGGGGCGGACCACACCATCGACCACCGCCAGCCCCTCAAACCGCAGCTTGATGCCCTGGGCCTCCGGCCCCGCTACGTGGCCGGCCTGACCGCGACGGAACAGCACTATGATGCGATCATCGACCTGATCCAGCCGCGCGGCACCATCGCCCTGATCGACGATCCCATGACGCTCGACGCTCTGAAGCTCAAGTCAAAGGCGCTGACCCTGCATTTCGAATTCATGTTCGCCCGCGCCATGCACGACGCGCCGGACATCACCGCACAGCATGATCTGCTCAACCGGGTGTCCGAGCTTGTCGACCTGGGCCGCATCGTCACCACCGCCAACAGCGACGGCGGCACGATCAACGCCGCCAACCTGCGCGCCGCCCATGCACAACAGGAAAGCGGCCGGGCGATCGGCAAGACCGTCCTGGCCGGGTTCGAGTAGACGCCATGACAAAGACCATTCTCATCACCGGCGCGACCGACGGGATCGGCCTGGCGACGGCCAAGGTATTGGCGGCGTTGGGCCATACCGTTCTGCTGCATGGCCGCAGCACGGCGAAACTGGCCGATGCGGAAGCCTCGATCGCCGGCCGGGGCGGGGTGGAAACCTATCTGGCTGACCTGTCCCGCATGGCCGAGGTCGAGGCCTTGGCCAAGGCCGTGGCCGGCCGGCACGACCGCCTGGACGTGCTGATCAACAACGCTGGCGTTTACAACGCACCCGATGCCGTCACGGCGGACGGGCTCGACGTGCGGTTCGCCGTCAATACCATCGCCCCCTATCTGCTGACACGGCGTCTTCTGCCGCTGCTCGGCGCGGGCGGGCGGGTGATCAACCTGTCCTCCGCCGCCCAGGCCCCCGTCGATGCGGACGCCCTGGCCGGCCGGACGCGGCTCGCCGACGGCGCCGCCTACGCGCAAAGCAAGCTGGCGATCACCATGTGGACCCGGGCGCTGGCCGATGCCCTGGGACCGGACGGCCCGGCCGTCATCGCGGTCAATCCGGGCTCATTGCTCGGCAGTAAAATGGTGAAGGAAGCCTTCGGCATGGACGGCAAGGACATCGGCATCGGCGCGGACATCCTGCGCCGCACCGCCCTGGACGACGCCTTCGCCGATGCCTCCGGGCAGTATTTCGACAACGATTCCAGTCACTTCGCCCCGCCCCATGCCGACGCCCGGGACGCCCAAAAATGCGATGCCATGATGCGCGCCATCGAGACGGTCCTGGCCGACCTTAAATAGGCGGCGGAATCTTGCCTTCCAACCCCGGCGACCGGTCACATCTGAACGGCCGGCAGCCGGGGCGGAATAGCGGTAGGGGCAGACGCCCTAGTTCTTCTTCAACTGCGGCTGGTCAAGGTAGCGGACATCCCTGGGTGAATAGGGAAGCGGGTTGATGTAGCGGTAGCCCTGGGACTGCAGGTAGGCGATTTCGGGGAATCCCGCCGGAACGACCGTGATAAACCCATGGAAGTCGTCGGCCTTGTAGCCGGCGGCCCTCACCGCATTGTGGCACATGCGGAAATCCACGCCCTTGTCGGCCAGTTCCTTCATCTTGTCGACGATGCCCTGGTACTTGATGTAGTTCTCCTTCGCGAACACTCGCAGTTCCGGGCCGTGGCTGACGACCACCATCTTGCCCTTCAACGGCTTCATCGTGTTCTTCACGAACGCGTAAAGCATGTTGAGATCCTTGGGTTCCGTATAGTTCGCGTCGAACACGGCATCGATCGTCGGATATTCGTGCAAGTCGGTCTTCGACGTGCCGTAGGGTGACAACTCATCGTTGGCAAACCCGGTCGTGCTCATCGAGATTGCAACCGCACTCGCGGCCGCGATTAGAAATGTCCGTTTCATCTTGGTCCTCCCTGTTGAGGCGCTGTCTTTATGTTGTCATCGAAGCAGCCGCACGACAGCGCATGCGCGATTGCCCGCAAGAAAGCTGTTGCCGCTAAACTGTCTGCAGCCACTCCCGCAGATGCGCCGCCTCCGTGACGATCATCTCCGGATCGGCAAAAACCGCGGCGATCAGACTGATGCCCTGAAGCGCCGAGACGAGATGCAGGGCGGATCGGCCTGACGCATCCTCGGCGCCAAGCAGGCGAAATTGTTCTTCGCACCAATCGAGCAGCAATCGGAACGGCCGCGCCGCATGGTCGCTCAGTGGCCCGCGCGCCCGCGCCAGCTCGAAACAGAGACTACCGACCGGGCATCCGAAGAGAGCATCGACCTCACGGTCCTCGACCCATATCTGCACAAGCGCCAGCAGGCGATCACGCGGGTCTGGAAGAGACTGATGGCGCGAGATCAATCGCGCGATCCCGTCTTCCCTCCGATCGATCACCGAGGAAACGAGATCATCCTTGGTCTTGAAATAATAGAAGACACTTCCGAGCGGGATGTTGGCGGCGCTCGCCACATCGGTCAGGGTCGTCTTCGCCACCCCTTGCTCATGAAAGAGGTCTGCGGCGGCATTCACCAAGTCTTTCTGTTTCGCTTGCGCGGCGGCACGTTGCATCAAAAATTAACCTAGTTAGTTAACTTGCTATATTCATCACGTACGCCGATTCCCCCATCGAGTCAATTACCCGGACGCCTTGGAAAGATACCCGGGCGCAAGCAATCGGCGATCATGCTGCCGATGCCGGGTCCGTCAAAATGCGTGATGAAAACAAGCCCGCAGGCAAGACGGAACACCAACTTGAACTAGATGCCCAGTTCCTGGGCCGTCAGCAGGCTTTCCGCGACCTCGACCATGCGCTTGCCCTTGGCCCGGGCCATGGCGCGGATGGCGTCATAGGCGGCGGGTTCGGTCATGGCGCGTTTTTCCATGAGCACGGCCTTGGCCCGGTCGATGACCTTGCGTTCGGCCAATTGCAGTTCGGCGTCCGTCGCCCGCTGTTCCAGTTCGCGGTAGGCCTCGAACCGCGAGATCGCGACATCGACCACGGGCTGGATACGGTCGCGGCGCAGGCCGTCGATGATATAGGCGCTGACCCCGGCCCGGATCGCCTGCTTGGTCATTTCCGGGTCGCTTTCGTCGACGAACATGGCGATCGGCCGCTTGACCTCGCGCGACACGCGGAACATCTGTTCGACCGTGTCGCGGTTGGGATTTTCCAGATCGATCAGAATCACGTCCGGATCGATGGCGGCGATGCGGGGCACCAGATCCGTCATTTCGCGCAGGTGATGGACCTGATGATAGCCCGCGTCTTCAAGCCCCGCCAACAGGACTTCGGCGCGTTCCGCACTCTCATCAATGACCAGGATCTTCAGGACGGCGCCCGACATTTCTCATCTCCAAACACATGACGTGTTGGCTGCGACTGTATCTGCTCGGATGCGCCCCAGATGCGGACAGTCTTAATTTCCGTCCGTCATTAACCGCGACGGTAGAATCAGTTCGCCGACCTTTCAAGATGCATTCGCCAAACCCCTGTGTATATTCTTGGCCATGCGGCGAACGGACGTCGCCATCCCGCGAACGGACGCGGCCCCGGGCCGAGACGCCCTCCCCAGACTGAACCAGTTTTGATGGATGAGGAGTCCTGTCATGGAAACACGCCCGCCCCTGCCCCCCTTTACGTTCGAAACCGCAACCCGGAAGGCCCGCATGGCCGAGGATGCCTGGAACCACCGCGACCCGGTCAAGGTGTCGCTCGCCTATACGCCGGACTCGGCATGGCGCAACCGGGCCGAGTTCTTCACCGGCCGCGACAAGATCGTCGAATTCCTGGAACGCAAATGGGCGCGCGAGCTTGATTACCGCCTGATCAAGGAGCTTTGGGCCTTTCACGACAACCGGATCGCCGTGCGCTTTCAGTACGAATATCACGACGACAACGGCCAATGGTACCGGGCCCATGGCAACGAACAGTGGGAGTTTTCGCCGGAAGGCCTGATGCGCCGCCGCGAGGCCTCGATCAACGATGTCCTCATCAGCGAAAGTGAGCGCAAGTTCACCTGGCCGCTCGGCCCCCGGCCCGAGGATTTTCCGAGCCTAACCGAACTCGGCCTTTAACCTGCGGCCTCGCCCGCCATGAGAATGTCCGCCAGGGCATCCGGACAGACCACGAAGGGCGAATGGCCGCAGTCCAGGTCCCAGGTCCGCCGCGCCGGCAGGGCGTCCAGCATGGAATCCTGCAGGTCGGCGGTAATGGCGAAATCCTGGCGGCAGGAAATGTAATCGCGCGGCACCCGGCCGAACTTTTCCGGGGTCAGGGAAAGGGCCTGGCGGAAGATCGCCACGGGCTCGGGCCGGAGTTGGGGAAACACCCAGTCCAGGTCTTCCTCCGGCGCGTCCTGATAGAAGGCGTCCCAGGTCGTCTGGCGGTCGACGGCAAGGCAGGGCGTGTCCTCGAACGTAACCTTGTCCGCCCGCGCCCGCGTCTCCCCGTCACGGCGCGCCCAGTCGATGATGCTTTCCCCCGGTCCCGGCATATAGGCCGTGAGATAGACCAGGCGGGTGAGCCGGTCCGGCACACGCTCGGCAACTTCGGCGATCACCGCCCCGGCCATGGAATGGCCGACCAGGGTGACCGGGCCGCCCGCCTGGCGCACGGCCTCGGCGATATGGTCGGCATAGAGGGTCAGGGTGAGATCCGCCGACGGTGTCCGGTCGCTCCCATGGCCCGGCAGGTCGGGCGCGATGACCTCCGCCCTCCGGGCCAACAGAAGCGGCGTCAGCCGATCCCAGCACCAGCCGCCGTGATAGGCGCCGTGGACCAGAACGAAGCGGGCCGCCACGAACGCCCCCTGCCCTAAAGGGCGACCAGATCGAAGGCGACGCTGATACGCGTGCCGTCGCCGGTGAACGGGATGGTGCGATGGAAATAGGCCGAGGGGAACAGGTACATGACCCCTTCCTCGGGCGGGAACAACTGTAGGCGCGGTGGATGACGCAGGGCAAACTGCTGCGGGGCCTGGAAGAATTCGATGAAGCCGTTGGTGTCGCCCGGATCCGTCACCTGGACCGGCAGCTGTGGGTAATAGACCCCGGACAGAAAGCCGGACGGATGGATATGCGGCATCTGATGACCACCGGCGTTCATTTCCACCGCCCAAAGGGTCAGAGAGTATTCGTCGGACCAGCGGGTGAACACGGGATGAGTGCTGTTGCGGTGGCGGCGGCGGTAGGCGCGCGCGGCCTCGGCGATCATGTCCTTGAACTGGGTCATCGGGCCCCAGGGATCGCAGACCAGGCTGCCCGTGTGGCGGCCCGCGACGGTGGCGTGGCTGGGCGGTGACGGGACCAGGGACGGATGGCCCAGGATGTGGCGGACCATCGTCTTGTTGAAGTCGGCCAGGGAGGCGAACCCTTCCGGCGCCAGGGGCCGGTGGCCCATGATCAGATTGGGCGGCAGGAAGGCCTCGGCCTCCGCCGCCTGCCCCATGTCGGTCATCACGATGGCCCGGTAAGCGAGCATTTCAGGATCGCCCGGAACGGCCGCCAGACGGTCGTCGCAGACCTTAAGCGCGCGCGCATGGTCGCCGGCCTGGACCAAGGCGTCGATCAGGTTGACCCGCGCGAGGCGGTGGCCCGGCTCGGCGCTCAGCACGGTCTCGTATCCGGCGCGGGCAGCGGCGATGTCGCCGGCGTCGAGTTTCAGGGTCGCGGCCATTTCGTCAAGGTCCGCGGACTTTGCCCCTTTGGCCGCCGCCTGTGCGATGATGTCGGCGGCCTCGTCCTTGCGGCCCTCCTGTATCACCGCCGCCGCCAACCCGGCCCATACCCCGGCGTCGTCCGGCACGCGCTGCGTCAATGCCCGGAACGCGCCTTCGGCGCCCGCATGGTCGCCGCTCTGCATCAGGGCCTGGGCATGCTGAAGGGCGAACAGGGGGTTGTCCGGAAACCGCCGCATGCAGTCCGCAAGGAAGGGGATGACCGTCTCGTAATGTTCGGTGCCGAGCTTGGCCTGGGCCAGGTTTTCCCAGGCCGGCTGCCAATCCGGCATGGCCTCGCAGGCTGCCGTCAGGTGCCGGATCGCCTCGGTCCACTGATGGCGGCGCAGTTGGAGGGAACCCAGGTTGTAGTGCACGGGCGGCGAATCGGGCGCCAGGTCGAGGGACCGGCGATAGGCCGGGACGGCCACCCGCGATACGCCGAGCCGGTCCGCCGCGTGGCCCATCATCGCCCATTGCCCGGCATCCAGCGGGCGGCGCGCATCCAGGCGGGAAAACAGTTCCAACGCCAGGTCGTCGGCCGCCGCCTGATAGGCCGCCGCCGCGCCCAGGCCCAGTGTTTCACCATCGGCGCGGCCGGTCACGGCGGCCTGATAAGCGGCCTGCGCCGCGTCGGCGAGGCGTCCGGCACTGATCAGTTTCTTGATGTCGCCGGCGGCGGCGTCGATGGTCATCCGTTGATACCCGGCTTGCATGTTTCCCGTCTCCCGAAACCTAGCAAACTTCTGCATCCCGCCCTATAGCCGAGGTGGCCCCAGCCACCCTTGATCCAGGTCACGCAAAAGAAAAGGGCCGCCCCCGAAGGCGCGGCCCTTTCCGAAACAAACGGTCGGCAGCGGGATTAGAAGCCCATGCCGCCCATGTCGGGCATACCGCCACCCGGGGGCATGCCACCGGCGTCTTTCTTCTCCGGCTTTTCGGCGACCATGGCTTCCGTGGTGATCAGCAGACCGGCGATGGACGCCGCATCCTGCAGAGCCGTCCGGACGACCTTGGTCGGATCGATGATGCCGGCTTTCAGCATATCGACATACTTGCCGGTCTGGGCGTTGAAGCCCTGGGTCTTGACCTTGCCTTCAAGCAGCTTGCCCGCAACCACGGCACCGTCGAAGCCGGCGTTTTCCGCGATCTGACGGATCGGGGCCTGCAGGGCACGCAGCACGATGTTGATGCCGACCTGCTGGTCGTTGTTTTCCGGGGACAGCTTCTTCAGGGCGTTGGTGGCATAGAGCAGGGCCGAACCGCCGCCCGGAACCACGCCTTCTTCGACCGCGGCGCGGGTGGCGTGCAGGGCGTCGTCGACGCGATCACGCTTTTCCTTAACCTCGACCTCGGTGGCACCGCCGACGTTGATGACGGCCACGCCGCCGGCCAGCTTGGCCAGACGTTCCTGCAGCTTCTCGCGGTCGTAGTCCGAGGACGTTTCCTCGATCTGCGCCCGGATCTGGCTGCAACGCGCTTCGATGTCTTTCTTCTTACCGGCACCGTCGACGACGGTGGTGTCGTCCTTGGTGATGATGACGCGCTTGGCCGTGCCCAGCATTTCCAGGCCGACGTTTTCAAGCTTGATGCCGATGTCTTCGGAAATCACCTGGCCGTTGGTCAGGATGGCGATGTCTTCCAGCATGGCCTTGCGACGGTCACCGAAGCCCGGCGCCTTGACGGCGGCGACCTTCAGGCCACCACGCAGCTTGTTGACGACCAGGGTCGCCAGCGCTTCGCCTTCGATGTCTTCGGCGATGATGATCAGCGGGCGGGAAGCCTGAACGACGGCTTCCAGAACCGGCAGCAGCGGCTGCAGGGAGGAGAGCTTCTTCTCGTGGATGAGAATGTAGGGGTTCTCCATGTCGCAGGTCATCTTGTCGGCGTTGGTGATGAAGTACGGCGAGGTGTAGCCCCGGTCGAACTGCATGCCTTCGACGACGGTCACGTCCGTGTCCAGGCCCTTGGCTTCTTCGACTTCGATGACGCCTTCATTGCCGACCTTCTGCATGGCTTCGGCGATCATCTTGCCGATCGCTTCGTCGCCGTTGGCGGAAATGGTGCCGACCTGGGCGATTTCGTCGGAGGTCTTGACCTTCTTGGAGACGGACTTCACGTCGGCCACGACGGCTTCGACGGCCATGTCGACGCCGCGTTTCAGGTCCATCGGGTTCATACCGGCGGCCACGGCCTTGACGCCTTCGCGGACGATGGCCTGGGCCAGAACGGTGGCGGTGGTGGTGCCGTCGCCGGCTTCGTCATTGGTCCGGGAAGCAACTTCCTTGACCATCTGCGCGCCCATGTTTTCGAACTTGTCGGTCAGTTCGATTTCCTTGGCGACGGTGACGCCGTCCTTGGTGATGCGCGGGGCGCCGAATGCCTTGTCGATAACGACGTTGCGGCCCTTGGGACCGAGAGTCACCTTAACCGCGTTGGCGAGGGTGTCGACACCCTTCAGCATGCGGTCGCGGGCGTCGCTTGAAAACTTAACTTCCTTAGCAGCCATCTTATCTATCCTCTTGGTTCGATCTTTTGCGGGTGCCTTGCGGGCGGCCGATCAGCCTTAGCCGATGATGCCCAGCAGGTCCGATTCCTTCATGATGATCAGCTCATCGCCATCGATCGTCACTTCGGTGCCCGACCATTTGCCGAACAGGACCTTGTCGCCCTTCTTCACGTCGAGCGGCGTGATCGAGCCGTCTTCGTTACGGGCGCCGGAACCGACGGCAATAATCTTGCCTTCCATGGGCTTTTCCTTGGCGGTGTCGGGGATGATGATCCCGCCCTTGGTCTTCGCGTCCTGCTCGATGCGCTTGACCAACACACGGTCATGCAGAGGCCTGAACTTCATTGTCGCTCTCCGTCAAATAATGGAAACATAAGGGTTTTTTTCTGGTTGTTAGCACTCAACCCCAGTGAGTGCCAGCGATGTAGTCCGCTGAGACGCGCCTGTCAAGGGCGATGGGGGAGAATCCGTGGAAACCCCGGCTTATTTCCCTCTTGCGGAGGCGGCGGCGGGGGTCAGCCGGTGCGGGTGAAGATCACGTTGACGTCGGTGTCCGCGCGCTGAATGCCACGCCGCGCCTCGATAAACCCGGCGTCTGCTAAAAGAGCTGGAATTTCCGTGTCGTCCGGGGCGATCTCGATCAACAGCGACTTGACCTCACCACTTTTCAGCAGCCCCATGGCGCCCTGGAGAATCTGCGGCTCGATGCTGTCGACATCGATCTTGATGTGCTGTGGCGGGGTGAAGCCGTAACGGTCGATCAGGCTGTCCGCGGACAGCGCGAAAGCGTCCACGGCGATCTCGGCCTTGGCGAAGCCCAGGCGCGACAGGCCGCTGTCGTAAAGCGACGACCCCGAGGTGCCGGCCTCGAACGACGGCATGTAGAACCGCCCGCGCCCGTCCCGGTCGCTGAGGCCCAGGCAATGGGCCTGAACGGCCGCGCCGACGCCGTTTTCGACCACGTTGCGGGCGAGGCAGTGAAAGGAGAACGGATTGGGTTCGAACGCCACGGTCGAAATGCCCCGCTTGCCCGCATAGACCGCATAGGGCCCGACACTGGCGCCGATGTCCCAGAATACCTCGTCGGCCTGAAAGCCATCGATCCATTCGACCGTTTCCGGTTCGCGCACGAAGGCGTGGCGGGCGAAATAAAGAGCATCCTTGCCGGGCGTATAAAGGGTGATGGGGCCAAGCGGTGTGTCGACGGGGACCCGTGGTGTCACGGCATCGGCCAGTCGTGCCTGCGTCGCGAAACGCGGCCAACGCGACATCGGGGCGGTCAGCCCCCGGACCAAGCCGGCCAGAAGTGCGGAATAGGTTTTGCTCATGCCGTGCCGTCGCCTGCGTCGTCCTTGCCGAGCACGCGAGCGTAAATGTTTTCCAACTGCCGAACCACGGCTTTATGGCCATAGGTTTCCAGGCAGTCGCGGCGCAGCTTGGCGCGGTCGAAGGACGCCGCCCGCCCATGCATATCGCGAAGCGCCCGAGCCATCGCCGGATCGTCGCCGGGCGGCACCAGGATGCCGCTGTCCGGGGTCAGGATGCCTTCCGGGCCGCCACAGATGGTGGCAACCACAGGCGCCCCCTGGGACAGGGCTTCGATGACCACGACGCCGAAGGTTTCGACGAAACTGGGCAGCACGACCGCGTCGGCGGCGGCCATGGCGCGGCGCACATCCGCGGCGGGCAACACGCCGGCAACCTTGACCCGGCCCCCGATGCCAAGCTGCTCGGCCAGGCGCACGAGGGGCCCGCCGTCGCCCGAGCCGACGAAGTGGAGTTCCGCATCCGGTCCCGCCCCGCCCGCCGGAAAGGCCTGGGCGAAGGCGCGGATCAGGCCTTTCTGGTTCTTTTCCGCCGAGATGCGCGCGGCGCAGAGGAATACGAAAGGCCCGCCCGGCACCTTATCCTCGGGCGCCGCTTCCTCGAAAGCCGGTGTCAGGATATTGGGCACGACCGTGGTCGGATCGGCCTGGGCCGCATACTGATCGAGCAGAATGTCGCGCAGTTGCGGGCTGACGGCCAGACGCGCGGCGGCAGCGGCGAGCACGCCGGAAACCAGGCACTTCTGCCACCAACGGTGCTTGCCCTGGGCGAAATCCGTCGAATGTTCCGTCAGCACGAAGGGAACGCCCCGGCGCGCAGACAGGCGCTTGGCCAAGACTCCGCCATAGAGGGCGGCATGAGCGTGCAAAATATCAGGCTGTCCTTCCGCCGCCACATAAGCGTCGAACAGCTTCGTCCCGGCAGCGGCGAACTTGCAGGCATCGCGAAACGGCACCCGCGGCAGACGATGCAGGGTATCCATGCGCCACACCCGCAGTTGGCCGTCGTCCTCGGTGCGGATGCGGTCGATCGCCGGCAATGGCCCGGCGCGATAATCGCGCAACCCCCATAGCTTGGGATAGATCAGCCCCACCTTGTGCCCGGCGGCGGCCAAAGCCTGGGCCTGATCGCGGAAGAACGACCCACCGCCCGCGGACCGCAGATGAGAATACCAGGAGGGGATCAGAAGGATATGCATGACACTTCCCCGGCTACCGCCCTGACCGCCCTCAAGGGCCGCCGGTCGCGGCTCATTCCGCCGTCGAGGACCCGGCGCCGCCCAGGTCCTCTTCCAGGTCCTCGTCCAGGACCTTGCCGTGGCGGTGCCGGCGGTACAGATAGACGCCGAGCACGCCGGACAACGCGAACAGCCCGGCGGCAAGCGCGATGTTGGCCGCCGGGTCGACCTTGATGCCCGTGCCGATGAGCGCGAAGATCAAGGTCTGCGGCACGTAGCCGATGGCCGATCCGGCGAAATAGGGCAAGCCCGGCACGCTGGTCACGCCCGCCGCCAGGTTGGTCAACAGGTTCGAGCCGAACGGCAGGAAGCGGATCAGCAAAGTCATGGAAAACGGGTTTTCCGCGAGGAAACCGTCGATGCGCTGGACCTTGCCCGGGAAGCGCCCGGCAATCAGGTCGCGGCCCAGGAAGCGGGCGTAATAGAAGCTGGTGATGCAGCCTGCCAGTGTCGCCAGCACCGTCAACGCTGTTCCTTCGACGATGCCGAACGCGTAGCCCCCCAAAAAGGCAATCAACTGGCGCGGCAGGCCAGCCGCTGTGCACAGTCCCCCGGCGGCGACGAACACCAGGATACCGGCCATGCCCTTGCCGCGCACGTAGGTGTCGATCCAGGTCTCGTCCAGATGGGCGTCCAGGCCGGTCACCCGGATCAAAATCACAACCGCGATCAGCGACAACAACAAGGTGCCGCCGCGCAAGGCGAGCTTCATGCTCATCGCGCCGCGCCGTCCGCTCCGCCCCGGGTCGGGGTTTCCTCGACGACCTGGGGCTTGGAGCCCCGGCGTTGCAGCCACATCACGCCGAACAAATCGACGATGCCGACCCACAGCCGGTTCCACACCCCGTATTTGGAGGTCCCCCGTTCGCGCGGGCGGTGGTTGACCGGCACGGACATCACGCGCCCGCCCAGGCGAAGCATCAGGGCCGGCATGAAGCGGTGCATGTGGTCGAACCGGGGAAAATCGAGGAACGCCTGACGGGGAAAGACCTTGAGGCCACAGCCCGTGTCGGGCGTATCGTCCTGCAACAGGCCCGAGCGGATGCCGTTGGCGATGCGCGACGACAGGCGACGGATATAGGTGTCGCGCCGTTTCGCCCGCAGGCCGGCGATCATCAGCCTCTCGCCGCCGCCTTCTTCATTGTATTTGGCAACCAGGGCCGGGATATCGGCGGGATCGTTCTGGCCATCGCCGTCAAGGGTCGCGATCAGGGATGCGCGGGCATTGCGCACGCCGGTCCAGATGGCGGCACTCTGGCCACAGCAGCCGACATGGCGGAGCACGCGCAGCTCCGGAATTTTGTCCGCGAGATCCTTGAGCATGCCCAAGGTCGCGTCGGTGCTGCCGTCGTCCACGTAAATGATTTCATACGCCGGACCGCTGCCCAGCGCCGCCCGGATCTCGTCGATCAACGGGGCCAGGTTTTCGGTCTCGTTATGCACGGGAACGACAACGGCCACGGTCGGTGCAATAGTGTCTGAAGAGGTGCCGGTCATGAGGGAACTTCGCGCTTTTCCGTCGTCGCGGCGCCGCCCACTCGAAAGCATCGCGGCACGCGCGACCGCTTATTGCACCCGTGCCGTCAAAGGTCAAATATCTTGCATTCCGCGGCGGGGCCCGCCATGGCTGGTGGGTAGGGCCTGACAGCGCCCGCGACGACAACTTCATCCCGAGGAGACCCCGATGATCCTTGGCCCGACCGGCAACGCGCCGGAAGCCCTCCCCGTCCTGCACCGCGAAACGGTCCAGCCCGATTGGATCGACTACAACGGCCATATGAACCTGGCCTACTATGTTCTGGTGTTCGACCACGCGACCGACGCCCTGCAGGATGTCGTCGGGTTGGATGCCGCCTACCGCGCGGCAACCGGGGGATCCGTCTTTGTGGTCGAGGCCCATTTGACCTACGACAGCGAGGTCCATCTGGGCGAGGAAATGCGGGTGCGCCCGCGCGTGATGGATGTCGACAATAAACGCCTGCATCTGTTTCATGAGATGTTCGCCGGGGACGATGACCGGCTGGCCGCGACCAACGAGTTGATGATCCTGCATGTCGATTTGAAAAGCCGCCGTGCGGCGCCGTTTCCGGCCCCCGTTCTGGCGCATCTGGAACGCCTGAAGGCGGCCCATGGAATCCTGCCCAAACCCGTCCAGGCGGGTCGCCGTATCATTATAAAGAAAAAGGTATGAACCCTCTGCGCGGGTTATGTTAGAAAATAGCCTTAATAATTTGCCGGCGCCCAATGACCGGCACTTAAATGGTTCTTGGAAGGTGAGAACGGCGACCCCAAAACCTTAAAAGGAAGGCAGGCCCGTTGTCCGACGAAACTGAACTCCGGAGTACCCCCAGCGCCTATGCCAAATCGGCGCTCCAGATGATGGAGAAAAAGGGGATTCCGCCGAAACCAAACAACTTTGCTGTTTGGTATCGGTATTTTTCGGGCGCATACCCGGAACTGGCGCGGACCCTGGACGTGATCCTGGAGGCCGGTCTGCCGTTCACCGAAGAGCGCAACGCGGAAATCTACGACCGCTTCCTGGGCGTGACCCTGGACGAGGACTTCCTGAACGACGCCACGCTGCGCGTCGAAACCGAGCTCAAGAAACTGATGACCTACCTGGAAGAGGCCGGCACCGACGCCCAAGCCTACGGCGACACCCTGTCCGTGGTATCGGGCGAACTGGCGCGGGACGACGGCCGCAAGGACATCCGGGCCATTCTAGAGCAGGTGATTGCCGCGACCCGCACCATGGAGGAACGCAACCAGACCCTCGAAACACGACTGAAGGAATCCGCCGGCGAAATCCGCAGCCTGAAGGAAGACGTCGAATCCCTGCGTCACGAGGCCATGACCGATGCATTGACCGGCGTCGCCAACCGCAAGCTGTTCGACGAGGAAATCCGCATCGGCGCCGCCGAGGCCATGGACCGGGGGCAACCCCTGACCCTGCTGATGATCGACATCGACCATTTCAAGAATTTCAACGACACCCATGGCCACCAGGTCGGCGACCAGGTGCTGCGGTTCGTTGCGCGCATCTTGAAAAGCTGCGTGCGCGGCGAGGACTTGACCGCGCGTTACGGCGGCGAGGAATTTTCCATCGTGCTGCCCAATACGACGCTGAAAAACGGCGCCAAAGTCGGCGAGCATGTGTGCACCCAGGTCTCGAAGAAAGCCGTCATCAACCGTGCCACGGGCAAAAGCCTGGGCACCATCACGGTGTCCGTGGGGGCGGCGGAATTCCAGCCGGGCGAAAGCGTGGAAAGCCTGATCGAGCGCGCCGACGAAGCCCTGTACCTGGCCAAGCACAACGGCCGCAACCGGGTCGAAATGGGACTCACCACATCCCCGGGCGGGCGCGGCATGGGCCAGGCTCACCCCTGACCCCCCTGGGAAATTGCCCGAGGCCCCGGCCCCAAGACCGGGCGCGGCGCCGAAATATGCCCGCGGCTGTCGTAAAACCGTTTCTTGACAAATCCCCCCGGAGAAGGTCATCAGGCCCAGATAGAGCCCGCGGCCCCGATGTGGACACCGTCCGCACGGGCCCAAGATGCGGGAACGGACAACCAGGCGGGGCACCAGGCAGATGGTCCCTTTGACCGACCGCATTCTTGACCATTTTCCCGACCCGACGGTTCTATTGGACGGGCGGCGGTCGGTCATCTATGCCAACGGCGCCGCGCGCGAACTTTTGGACATCACCCGCGTCGGCCAGGATCTGGCGATGTCGCTGCGCCATCCCCGGGTGCTGGGCGCCGTCGATCAGGTGCTCGGCCGGGGCGAGACCCGCACGGTCGAAGTCATCCTGCCGGGCAATACCACCCGCAATTTCGAAATGTACGTCGCCGGGGTGCCGCCGGCCCCGGACGTGAAGGGGGTCGGTGCGGTGCTGGTCCTGCGCGACCTGACGACCGCGCGACGCGCCGAACAGATGCGCGCCGATTTCGTCGCCAACGCGTCGCATGAACTGCGCTCCCCGCTGGCAGCCCTGCTCGGCTTCATCGAGACCCTGGAAGGCCCCGCCGGCAGCGATGAGGACACCCGCACCCGGTTTCTCGGCATCATGCTGCGCGAGGCCAAACGCATGGCACTTTTGATCGACGACCTGCTGTCCCTGTCCAGGGTCGAGATCAACGAGCATGTCCGTCCCACCGCCCCCGTCGATATCGCCGGCGTGCTGTTGAACGTGACCGAGGCGCTGAGCGTCCAGGCCAAGGTCGCCAACGTGCCGATCCGCGTCAATTACGGCAGTAACCTGCCAACGGTCTATGGCGAGGCCGACCAGCTGTTCCAGGTGTTCCGTAACCTGATCGAGAACGCCATCCGCTATGGCGCCAAGGGCGAGGCCATCGACGTCCGGGTCGAGGCGGCCCAGCGCATTCCCGGATCGGGGCGCTCGGGCGTCGCCATCAAGGTCACGGACCACGGCGAAGGCATCCCCGAGGACGCGATCCCGCGCCTGACGGAACGTTTCTATCGAGTCGACAAGGCGCGGTCCAAAAGCGTCGGCGGCACGGGCCTGGGGCTTGCCATCGTCAAGCACATCGTCAACCGCCACCGCGGCCATTTGGCCGTGGAAAGCACCCTGGGCAAAGGATCGACCTTCACGGTCTATCTACCGGCAGAAACGCCCCGCCAGGGCGTGCTGCCCGGCAACGGCGGCGCTGTAGCCATGCCGTCCCCGGATATGTCATAAATCCGTAACATTCTGATTGCCACCACCTGCGGTTTCCGCCTATGCCCTAGCGGCAACGGCGCCTGGCCTTTGCGTCCCCGCGCCGACCCATCCCGCCATCCGGCTCAATCGCCGAAAGTGACGATCCCCCGACATGTATAAAGAGACCCTAAGCAAAGACCTGAGCAAGCTGGCCGCCGTCGAATACGCGACCCAGGCGCTGTCGCGCCGGTTCTCGCGCATCGGCTGGGCGCTGCTGTTCCTTGCCATCACATCGAACGTCGCCATGATCGCGACGGTCGGCATGGACCATCAGCTGTTCATCGTCGCCGCCGGGGTGATCGGCGGCTACATGGCGCTGAACATCGGCGCCAACGACGTCGCCAACAACGTCGGTCCGGCCGTCGGCTCGCGGGCCCTGCCCATGTTCGGGGCGTTGATCATCGCCGCCGTGTTCGAATCGCTCGGCGCCATCCTGGCCGGGGGTGACGTGGTCAAAACCATTTCCAAAAGCATCGTCGACCCGAACCAGATCAGCGATCCCGACATCTTCATCTGGGCCATGATGTCGGCGCTGCTGGCGGCGGCGCTGTGGATCAACCTGGCGACCTGGCTGAGCGCGCCCGTATCGACCACCCATGCCGTCGTCGGCGGCGTCATGGGGGCGGGCATTTCCGCCGCCGGGTTCGGGGTCGTCGACTGGGGCGTGATGGGGGCGATCGCCGCAAGCTGGGTGATCTCGCCGCTGATGGGCGGGGTCATCGCCGCCGCGTTCCTGGCCTTCATCAAGTTCAACGTAATCTACCGCAAGGACAAGATCGCCGGCGCCAAACGTTGGGTGCCCGTGCTGGTCGCCCTCATGGCCGGCGTGTTCTCCGCCTATCTGTTGATGAAGGGCCTGAAGAACCTGTGGCGGCCGGGCCCCGAAATCGTGACCCTAGTCGGGCTGGCCATCGGTGTCCTGACCTACGCCGTGGTCCGCCCCCTGGTCCATCGCAAGGCGGCGGGCATGGAAAACCGCAACAAATCCGTGCGCACCTTGTTCACGCTGCCGCTGATTTTCGCGGCCGCCCTATTGTCTTTCGCCCACGGCGCCAACGACGTGGCCAACGCGGTCGGGCCGCTTGCCGCCGTCGTCGACACGGCAACCACGGGCAGCACCCACGGCAAGGTCGGCATCCCAACCTGGGTGCTGTTCGTGGGCGCGGCCGGGATCACCATGGGCCTTATGCTGTTCGGGCCCAAGCTGATCCGCACCGTGGGCGCCGAAATCACCAAGATGAACCCCATGCGCGCCTATTGCGTGGCCCTGGCCGCCGCGATCACGGTGATCATCGCCTCGGCGCTCGGCCTGCCCGTGTCGTCGACCCATATCGCCATCGGCGCCGTGTTCGGCGTCGGCTTCTTCCGCGAATGGGTGACCGGCCGCAAGAGCCATATCAATCACGGGCGTGACGACAAGGCCCCGGAACCGGAGGCCGCCGGCAGCAGCGACCCGGAGCGGACCCGCCGGCGCAAGCTGGTGCGGCGCCAACATTTCATGACCATCGTGGCCGCCTGGATCATCACGGTACCGTCGGCGGCACTCATGGGTGCGGTCCTGTTCCAGATGTTCGCCTGGGCCTTCTCCTGATCGCCCGGAGCCCCCCCGGCTGCTGGCCGCCCCCCCCCTGCTGCGCCCTTCCCCATAGACGTATCTGATGTGACATCCGCACGGTTGTCATGTTTCGGAAACGTGAAAATCGTTGAATTTCCGCCGTTTTTTATCGCCGGTTGTCATAAAACTGCAACATCCATGTCATAAATACGACGTGTGACGGTCTTAGTTTGAGCGGCGATGAAGTTCGGGGGCAAACGCTTTCCGAAATAACGAACAACCCAGTATCCCTTCAAGACACGTAGGAGCTACCCATGTTTCGCAAGTCACTTGCAGTCGTCGCCGTTGCCGGCATGGCCGTCGCGATGGCCAACGCCGCCGAAGCGCGCGATCAGATCCGGATCGTCGGCTCGTCGACGGTGTTTCCGTTCTCGACCGCCGTCGCCGAACAGTTCGGCAAAACCACCAAGTTCAAGACCCCGGTCGTCGAAAGCACCGGTTCCGGCGGCGGCCTGAAGCTGTTCTGCGCCGGCATCGGCGCCCAGCACCCGGACATGACCAACGCGTCGCGCCGGATCAAGAAATCCGAAGTCGAGCGTTGCGCCAAGAACGGCGTCACCGACGTCGTCGAAGTGAAGGTCGGCTATGACGGCATCGTCCTCGCCAATTCCAAGGCTTCCAAGCAGATGTCGATCACCCGTCAGCAATTGTTCCTGGCCCTGGCCAAGGACATCCCGGCCGAAGGCGGCAAGCTGATCCCGAACCCGCACAAGACCTGGAAGGACGTCGATGCGTCCCTGCCGGACATCAAGATCGAAGTCCTGGGCCCGCCCCCGACGTCGGGCACCCGCGATGCCTTCGCCGAACTGGGCCTGGAAGGCGGTTGCAAGAAATTCAAGGACATCGCCGCCCTGAAGAAGTCCGACAAGAAGAAGTATAAGGCCGTTTGTCATTCGGTCCGCGAAGACGGCGCCTATGTGGAAGCCGGCGAAAACGACGTGCTGATCGTGCGCAAGCTCGAAGCCAACCCCAACGCCTTCGGCGTGTTCGGCTACAGCTTCCTCGACCAGAACGCCGACAAGATCCAGGGCTCCCTGATCGACGACAAGGCGCCGACCTTCGACGCCATCTCCGACGGCTCCTATCCGGTGTCGCGCCCGCTGTACTTCTACGTCAAGAAGGCGCACGTCGGCTCGATCCCCGGCATGAAGGAATATGTCGCCGAGTTCACTTCCGAAAAGGCCGTCGGCCCCGACGGCTACCTTGGCGACAAGGGCCTGATCTCGATGGGCGACAAGGAACGCAAGAAGTTCCGTGAAGACGGCGCCGCGCTGCGCAACAACATCGACCTCTAGGCATATCCGGCTTACCCCCGGAAGGCTTCGGCCTTCCGGGGGCTGCCCGGCTCCAGGCACCCCCGCCGACCCTTTATTCGTTTCTTCATAATGTTCCCAGGCCCGTATTTCGGGTACCGCAACCAAGGACCAGAAGCGTCATGAGCTTCCCCGTTTTGTTTGGCGTCCTCGCCCTTCTGACCATCTTCGGATACTACCTGGGCCGGTCCCGCGCCCTGTCCACCGCCGGCGGTCAGATCCGCAATCTGCATTCGCTGCCCGACTACTACGGCTATTACATCGGCCTGTGGTGCGCGGCCCCCGGGTTCCTGCTGCTGGTCGGCTGGATGGCGCTTGAAAACACCATCATGGACAGCATGCTGATCGCCAACCTGCCGGACAGCATGAGTTCCCTGCCCACGGACGAACTGTCCCTGCTGCTGAACGACGTCAAGAACCTGGCCAACGGCGACATCGTCAGCCGCGAGATCATCGACCTCGACCTGAAGGACGCCGCCGCCTTCTACGGCCAACTTCTGACCACGTCGAAGATGCTGTTGACGGCGATCCTCGTCGCCGTGACCTGCGGTGGCATCCTGGTCGCCCGGGGCCGCATCTCGCCCGACCTGCGGGCGCGCAACAGCGTCGAAAAAGCAGTCATGGCAATCATGATCATCTGCTCGACCATCGCCGTTCTGACCACGCTCGGCATCATCCTGTCGCTGCTGTTCGAATCCTTACGCTTTTTCCAGAAGGTACATCCGCTGGACTTCGTGTTCGGCCTGGAATGGAGCCCGCAGACGGCGCTGCGCAAGGACCAGGTGGGGGCGACCGGCCTGTTCGGCGCGGTCCCGCTGCTGGCCGGCACGATGCTGATTTCCCTCATCGCCATGTGCGTGGCCGCCCCGGTCGGCCTGATGGCCGCCATTTACATGTCCGAATACGCGCCCACCAAGGTGCGCGGCACGGTCAAGCCGCTGCTGGAAATCCTGGCCGGCATCCCGACCGTGGTCTACGGCTTCTTCGCCGCCCTGACGGTGGCGCCGTTCTTCCGCGGATTGGGGCTCGATTTCGGTCTGACGATTTCGTCGGAAAGCGCCCTGGCGGCCGGCATCGTGATGGGGATCATGATCATCCCCTTCGTCTCCTCCCTGTCCGACGACGTGATGTCGGCGGTGCCGCAGTCGCTGCGCGAAGGCTCCTACGGCCTGGGTGCCACCAAGTCGGAGACCATCAAGCAGGTGATCCTGCCGGCAGCATTGCCAGGCATCGTCGGCTCGCTTCTGCTCGGCGTGTCGCGCGCCATCGGCGAAACCATGATCGTCGTCATGGCCGCCGGCCTGGCCGCCAACCTGACGGCCAACCCCTTCGAAGCGGTGACCACGGTCACGGTGCAGATCGTCACCCTGCTGGTCGGCGACCAGGAGTTCGACAGCGCCAAGACCCTTGCCGCCTTCGCCCTCGGCCTGATCCTGTTCTGCGTCACTCTGGTGCTGAACATCATCGCCCTCACCATCGTCAACAAGTATCGAGAGCAATATGACTGACGCGGCACCAATCATGAACGGCCCGACCGGCGGGGGTCTTACCACCCGTAATTCCAACGACGCCGTCAGCAAGGGCCTGAAGCGCCGCTATGCGGCGGAACGGCGGTTCAAGGCCTATGGCATTCTCGCGATCGCCTTCGCCATGGGCATGCTGGGCCTTCTGTTCACAACCATCGTATCCAAGGCGATCCCCGCCTTCACGCAAACCATGATCAACCTGGAAATAACGCTCTATCCCCAGGACATCGATCCCGAGGGCACGCGGGAACGGCAGGCGCTGTCGTCGGCCAACTACCGTAACGTGATCCGCCAGGCCTATTACGACCTGTTTCCCGACGTCACTAGCCGCCGCGACCGCCGCGAACTGTTCGACATGATCAGCCCCGGCGCGGTGTACGAAATCCGCGACATGGTGATGGCCAACCCGAACCTGATCGGCGAACGGGTAACCGTGCAGATGCCCATGTCCGACGACATCGACCAATTGAACAAGGGTCAGATCCGCAAGGACAGCCCCGAGACCGAACGCCGCGTCAAGGACAAGCAGATCGCCTGGTTCGAGCGCCTGGAAAACCGCGGCCTGATCGAGACCGTGTTCAACACAACGTTCTTCACCGCCGGCGACAGCCGCGAACCGGAACTGGCCGGCATCTTCGGCGCCGCCATGGGCTCGCTGTTCACCATGCTGGTGACGCTGCTGGTTTCCTTCCCCCTGGCCGTGGCCTCCGCCATCTATCTGGAGGAATTCGCCCCGGTCAACAAGTGGACCCAGACCATCGAGGTCAACATCAACAACCTGGCCGCCGTGCCGTCCATCGTGTTCGGGTTGCTGGGACTGGCCGTGTTCATCAACTTCTTCGGCATGCCGCGCTCGGCCCCCGTGGTCGGCGGCCTGGTGTTGGCGCTGATGACCCTGCCGACCATCATCATCGCCGCCCGATCAGCCCTGAAATCGGTGCCGCCGTCGATCCGCGAGGCGGCCTACGGCCTGGGCGCCTCGCCGCTGCAGGTCGTCACTCATCACGTGCTGCCGCTGGCCATGCCCGGCATCCTGACCGGCACCATCATCGGCATGGCCCAGGCCCTGGGCGAAACGGCGCCGCTTCTGATGATCGGCATGGTCGCCTTCATCGTCGACGTGCCGCACGGCGCGCTCGACCCGGCGACCGTGCTGCCGGTGCAGATCTATCTATGGGCGGATTCGCCGGAACGCGCCTTCGTGGAACGCACCTCGGCCGCGATCTGCGTGCTGCTGGCCTTCTTGGTAATCATGAACGTGGGCGCGGTTTTCCTGCGCAAGCGTTTCGAGAGGAAATGGTAAGGATGACCCCCGACATGAATCAGAGCATTCCCCAGGACACGGCCGGAGACGCCCCCGTGACGCAATCACAAACCGACGCGGTCAAGCTCAAGGCCCGCAACGTCAAGGTGTTCTATGGCGAGAAACAGGCCTTGTTCGACGTCAACCTGGACATCAAGGCGAACGAAGTAACGTCGCTGATCGGCCCGTCGGGCTGCGGTAAGTCGACCTTCCTGCGTTCCTTGAACCGCATGAACGACACCATCGACATCTGCCGGGTCGAGGGCGAGATTTCCCTCGACGGGCAGGACATCTACGACAAGACCATCGACGTCGTGCATCTGCGCGCCCGGGTCGGCATGGTGTTCCAGAAGCCCAATCCTTTTCCCAAGTCGATCTTCGACAACGTCGCCTACGGCCCGCGCATTCACGGCCTGACCAATTCCAATTCCGAACTGGAGGGCATCGTCCAGACGGCATTGGAAAAGGCCGGCCTGTGGAACGAGGTCAAGGACCGGCTGGATCAGCCCGGCACCGGGCTTTCCGGCGGCCAGCAGCAGCGCCTGTGCATCGC
>DNMS01000079.1:0-2914 GCA_003488105.1 Rhodospirillaceae bacterium | reverse complement strand
TGTTCGGCGCTCGACCCCATCGCCACGGCCAAGATCGAGGAATTGATCGACGAATTGCGGGAAAACTTCACGATCGTGATCGTCACCCATTCCATGCAGCAGGCGGCCCGCGTGTCGCAGCGCACCGCCTTCTTCCACCTGGGCTATCTGGTCGAGGTCGACGATACGGAAAAGATGTTCACCAATCCAACGGACGAGCGCACCCAGGGTTACATTACGGGCCGCTTCGGCTGAGGCATTGGGGCGACACACCGGGAGACCACGAGACATGAGCACAGACCACATCGTCAAGTCCTTCGACGAGGACCTGAAAAAACTGGATAACATCATCGCCGAAATGGGCGGCCTGGCCGAGGTTCAGTTGGCCGACGCCGTCGAGGCGCTGATCAAGCGCGACACCGAACTGGCCGACCGGGTGATCGCCGGCGACAAGAAGATCGACGCGCTTGAAGCCGAACTGGACGGGCAGGCGACCACGACGTTGGCCCTGCGCCAGCCCATGGCCGACGACCTGCGCGTCACCATCACGGCGCTGCGCACGGCGAGCCTGATCGAGCGCATCGGCGATTACGCCAAGAACATCGCCAAGCGATCCGTGGTGCTGGCCCAGTCGCCGCCCCTCGGCCCGACCAAAAGCATCGCCCGCATGGCGACCCTGGTTCAGGGCATGACCAAGGATGTGCTGGACGCCTACGTGGCGCGGGATGTGGACAAGGCGGAGGCCGTGCGCGCACGCGACGCCGATGCCGACCTGCTGCACACCAGCCTGTTCCGCGAAATCCTGACCTACATGATGGAAGACCCGCGCACGATCACCTCCTGCACGCATCTTCTGTTCGTCTCCAAAAACCTGGAACGGATCGGCGACCATGCGACCAACATCGCCGAACTGGTGTACTATCTTGTGAAAGGCGTGCCGCCTACGGACGAGCGCGAAAAAAGCGATGCATCAAGCTTCACTGTCGTCGATCCCGACCGCGACTAAGCCTAAGGATACGGGCTTCATGAGCAAAAGCATTCTCATCGTCGAAGACGACCCTTCGTTGGCCGAACTGGTCCGCTACAACCTCACCAAAGAGGGGTTCAACGCGGTCGTCGTCGGCGACGGGGAAACCGCCGTCGTCGCGGTCGAGGAGGAAGACCCCTCGCTGGTCATCCTCGACTGGATGCTGCCCAATCTGTCCGGCATCGAGGTCTGCCGCCAATTGCGCCGCAAGCCCGAGAACAAAAACCTGCCGATCATCATGCTGACCGCCCGCGGCGAAGAAGCGGACCGCATCCGCGGCCTCGATTCCGGTGCCGACGATTACGTGGTGAAGCCGTTTTCGCCGAGCGAGCTGATCGCCCGTGTACGGGCGGTGCTGCGCCGTGCCAACCCGGAACGGGCGAGCGAGGTTCTGACCTACGCCGACCTGAGCATGGATCTGGAAGAGCACCGGGTCTACCGGGGCGACGAACTCGTGCGCCTGGGGCCGACGGAATTCCGTTTGCTCCGCGTGTTCCTGGAAAAGCCGGGCCGTGTCTATTCCCGGGAACAGCTTCTCGACCGGGTGTGGGGCCGCGACATCTACGTCGAATCACGAACCGTCGACGTCCATATCCGCAGGTTGCGCAAGGCGCTCAACTCCGAAGGCCGCCAGGATCTCATCCGCACCGTGCGCTCGGCCGGCTACGCACTTGATTCCTCGCCTGATTGAAGCTCTTAAGATTCGCACGTAACATATTGTTGTAGAGACCTGATTAACCTTCTCGCCCTAACATGAGGGCGGGAAGGTTAATGGTTATTTCGCGCTTCAAATACGCCCGGCTACTGCTGGCGGCCCGACGGGTCATCCGCAACGACCATCTGATCCTGATGGTCCTGGCGCTTGTCGTCGGCTGCGCATCGGGGGCCGCGGTCGTCGCGTTCCGCGAAACCATCGAAATTTTCCAATCTCTGTTCTACGGCAGCGGCCACGAACGCCTGTCACAGCACGTCACCGGGCTGGTCTGGTGGCATGTGCTGCTGGCGCCCGCGGTCGGCGGTCTGATCGTCGGCCTGTTCATCTACTTCTTTCTGCCCAACCGGAAGCCCCAGGGGGTCGCCGACGTGATCGAGGCGGAACAGCTGCACGGCGGCTGGATGTCGTCCCGGGTCGGCCTGTATTCGGCCATCGCCAGCGCGTTGTCGATCGGCGCCGGCGCGTCGGTCGGGCGCGAAGGCCCGGCCGTGCATCTGGGGGCGTCGCTGGGGGCATGGCTGGCCCGCCGCCTGCAGCTGACCCGCTCGCTCAACCGCACACTGCTGGGCTGCGGCGTCGCCGCCGCCGTCGCCGCGTCGTTTAACGCGCCGCTGGCGGGGGCGCTGTTCGCCAACGAGGTGGTGATCGGCCATTACGCCCTGAAGGCCTTTGCGCCGGTGGTTGTCGCCTCGGTCGCGGGCACGGCCATATCGCGGCACTGGTTCGGCAATTTCCCGGCCTTTGCCCTGGTCGACAATCCCCTGGCCTCGTTCTGGGAATTTCCCGCCTTCGTCGGCCTGGGCATCGCCAGCGCCGCCTGCGCCATCCTGATGATGCATTCCATCGTGGTCGCCTCCGATCTGTCCAAACGCACGCCCCTGCCGTCCTGGCTGAAACCGGCGGTGGCGGGCCTGGCGGTCGGCGCCATGGCGTTGATGGTACCGCAGGTTCTGGGCGTCGGTTACGGCGTGACCGAAGACGCCATGCTGCACGTCTACGGCTTCGGCACGCTGCTGATCATCCTGGTCGCCAAGATCATCGCCACGGCGATCAGTCACGGATACGGGTTTTCCGGCGGCGTGTTTTCCCCGGCCCTGGTTATCGGCGCCGTCGCCGGCGGTGCTTACGGCATTGTCGCCACCAGCATCTTCCCCGACCTGTCGTCGGGCGTGCCGGCCTATACCGTGGTCGGC
>DNMS01000414.1:11958-18375 GCA_003488105.1 Rhodospirillaceae bacterium | reverse complement strand
CGGTCGTGCTCTGCATTTTCGGCTTTTGGGCCGGGATGGCCATGTTGCGTCAGGTTCTGTGATGGCCGATACGCCGCCACCCGACGTCAAGGGTCAGATCGTCTCGGCTGACGAAGACGGCCTGCGTCTCGATCGCTGGCTGAAACAGCATCTCCCCGACCTGCCGTTCGGGCAGGTCCAGAAGCTGTTGCGCACCGGGCAGATCAGAATTGACGGCCACCGCGCCAAGACGGGGACGCGTTTGGAAGCAGGCCAGGAGGTCCGGCTGCCGCCAAGCCTGCGGCCGGGTGGCGAGGGGGTCAGAAATCGCGCGTCGACCGCGACGACACCGCCGCCAAAGCCGGCACCCAAGATTTCCGCCGGCGAGATCAAGGACCTGCAAGCCCGCGTGATTTACCGTGATGACGAAATTCTGGTATTGGACAAGCCGGCCGGCCTGGCCGTGCAGGGTGGATCGGGGCTCAGCCATCATCTGGATGCCATGCTTGACGGGCTGCGCTTTGATGCGGCGGAACGGCCACGCCTGACCCATCGTCTGGACAAGGATACCTCGGGCGTTCTGGTTCTGGCGCGCACCCGCGCCGCCGCGCGCTGGGTGACCGAAGGGTTCCGCCGCAAGACCATCCGCAAGCTCTATTGGGCGGCTGTCGCGGGCGTGCCGGGAATTGCCCAGGGACGTATCCGCCTGAAGCTGGGCAAAAAGCGCGGCGCCGGTGGGCAGGAAAAGATGGATGCCGATGCCGAGGACGCCAAGCGGGCGGAAACGCTCTATCGCATCGTCGACCGCGTCGGCCGCAAGGCGGCGGCCTGGCTGGCCATGGAACCCGTGACGGGCCGCACGCACCAGCTTCGCGCCCATGCCCTGGCCATGGAAACACGGATCCTGGGTGACGGAAAATATGGGGGCGCGGAAGCTTTTCCCGACCTACCGGTGAAAATCCGTATGCTGCAGCTACACGCCCGGCGTATCGTTATCAAGCACCCCTCGGGTCGCGTAATCGATGTCGTGGCGCCGTTGCCGCCGCATATGACCGAGACCTGGAAAGCGCTCGGCTTCACCAAGGATCAATCGGCGGATGAACTCTTTGAGGAATAGTCTTAAACTGTATCCCAGGCGGCCCGGTCGGGGAGGTGCGCCCTCAATCGCTTCGTGCGGGATTGTTCCGTCCGTTGCCGCTACGCAACCGCATCCGAGGGTTCTTAGGTGAGTTTCATACGGAACGACAATCAAACATTGCATTGTATGCAAAATTGCATATCACTTGGGGGGTATTCGACGTTTCCGGAATGGCGACTTGGCATGGGGGATGCATGGTTGCTGAAACAAGACGGTCGGTGCCAAATACCTTCCGTAACAGAGACCTGAAGACCATGCGCCTACTCCTAGTCGAAGATCACAATCGGTTCGCTGAATCCATCAAGGTGGGTCTTGAAAATCAGGCCTTTGCCGTCGATATGGTGGATTCCGGCGCTGGCGCCGACGCCGCCGTGGCCAGCGTTCAATACGATGCGATCATTCTTGATCTTGGCCTTCCGGACACGGATGGCCTGACCTTGCTCAAGCAGTGGCGGGAACAAGGGAATGTGGTTCCCGTCCTGATTTTGACCGCCCGCGATGGCCTGGACGACCGCGTCAAGGGCTTGAACACCGGCGCCGATGATTACCTGCTGAAGCCCTTCGAAATGGAGGAACTGATTGCCCGCATCCGTGCCCTTCTGCGTCGGCCCGGCGGGGTTCTTGGACTGGTCATGACGGCGGGCAACGTGTCGTTCGACACCACGGCGCGGGAAGTGCGGGTCAACGACCAGCCCATATCCATTTCTCGGCGCGAGATGGGCGTGCTAGAACAACTTATGCGACGATATGGGCGTGTCGTTCCCAAATCGGTTCTGGAAGACAAGATTTACGGTTTTGACGAGGAGGTGTCGTCGAATTCTGTGGAGGTCCATGTTTCCAGACTGCGCAAGCGACTTACCAAAAACGGGGCGAGTGTCAGCGTTCATACTCTTCGCGGTGTGGGCTATTTGCTGTCCGAAGGCTCACTTAACAATTAACGACTTGATCGTGAAATGAACGAAAACAAAGAAAACGGCGAACCGACGGTAGATCACGAGTTTCTTCTGAATCTCGCGCGCGAAAAATCGACCATGGGCCGCGCGAAATTGACCGAAACAATCATGGATCTGTTCGAAAACAAGGGTGATGCCCTGACGGACCGTGAACGGGCCTTGATGTTCGGCATTCTGCGCAGCGTCGTGCGCGAGATCGAGATGTCCGTGCGCCGGGGGGTTGCCCAACAGTTGGCGGGATTGGGCGACGTGCCCGAGGACCTGATCCGCATCCTCGCCAATGACGAGATTGAGGTCGCCTATCCGGTTTTAACGGAATCCGGTTTGCTCAAGGATTCCGATCTGATCGAGATCATCCGCCATCGCACGCTGGAACATCAGCTTGCTGTCGCCATCCGTCAGAACATCAGCGAAGCCGTGTCCCAGGCGCTGGTCGAGACAGGTAACGAGCGCGTGGTTGTGACCTTGCTCAAGAACGAGAACGCGAAAATTTCGCAAAGCACCATGGAATACCTGGTGGAACAGTCGAAGCGCGTCGATACCTTCCAGGAACCCATTCTGCATCGTGAGGAACTGCGCCCTGAACTGGCGCAGCGCATGTTCCTATGGGTGACGGCGGCACTACGCGAATTCATCCTGGAGAACTTCAAGCTCGACCAGTCGGTGATCGATGACCTTCTGGAACGGATCGCCTCCCAGGAAGGCGGGGTGCAGCCCGATCACGCAAACGGGCTGAAGGCCAATGAATTGGCGGCCAACCTGGACCGCGAGGGGCTGGTCACGCCGGAAATGCTGATTACCGCCCTGAGCCAGGGCGAGGTGTCGCTGTTTCTGGCCTTGTTCTCACGCCTCACGGGCATCCGTGAGTATTTGGCCAAGCGCATTCTGTTTGAGCCGGGCGGCGAGGGCATGGCGATCTGCTGCAAGGCGGTGGGTTTGACCAAGGACGAGTTCGCCCAGATTTTCCGTTATTCGCAGTTGGTTCGCGCGCGTCGCAGCGACCGCATCGACGAAGCCTTGGCGGACGTAATCTGGATCTATGAGGATATGAGTCGCGAGGCCGCCGCGGGTGTGCTGAAGACGTGGCGCCGGAATACGGGCTATCTGGCGGCGATCCGCCAGATTCAGTCGGCTACCCGGCGAAATGCGTGAGCGTAAACCGCGCAGCTGGCCTTCACTATCCGCTGACCCCGAAACACGCGCGGCCGAAGCTCTGACACGACTGGAAGACGTCACCCGCCTGGTCTCGGACCTGGTGTGGGAGACGGATGCGGATTTTCGCCTTGCCTATGTGTCTGAACATGCCTTTGAAGTCATGGGATATGTGCCGCTTCAGCTTGAAGGCAAGCGGTTCGAGGAACTGGGCGAATTCGTCGATGACGCAGGCAATCATATTGCCCTCGACATTCGCAAGCCGTTCCGTGACGTGGCCTTTGTGGCCAAGGATGCTGAAGGCCAACAAAGGCGCCTTCTGACCAGCGGTTTGCCGTTTTTCGATCCGGACAGCGGGCGGTTTTCCGGCATCCGGGGCACCGCCCGCGACGTGACGGAAATCTACCGCGCCGAGCGCATCCGCGCCGAACAGGAAGAACGCCAGCGTGCGTTCGTCGCCGACGTCGCCCATGAACTACGGACGCCGCTTGCTATTCTTCGCACCAAGCTGGACACCTTGAAGGACGAGGCTGCGGCAGCGGTGCTGCGTGACGAGGTCGACGGTATGACCCGTTTGGTGTCGCAGATGCTTTCTTTCGCGCGCTATGAGCTGTTTCGCCCCGGGTCCGAGGAAGAGGCGGATTTATGCGACGTCTGCACCAACGTGGCGACCCATCTGGCGCCGATTGCGATTCTCGAAGACCGCCTGATCGAGGTTCTGGCCGACGCGCCCGTGATCGTGCGTGGCTCTTCCCCCGCGCTGGAACAGGCGGTCCGCAACCTGGTGGAGAATGCCGTGCGGTATGCACCACCGCAATCAACGGTCACCGTGCGCATCACGGACGAACCGGCGATCCACGTGATTGATCGGGGGGCGGGCGTACCGAAGGAACGCCGGGCGACGATCTTCGACCGATTCGACCGCGCGGACCGGCGTGGCGACGGCGCTGGCCTGGGACTGGCCATCGTAAAGCGGATTGTCGACGCCCATGGCGCCAAGGTGGAAATTGCTGATCCACCGGGCGGCGGCACGGATTTTTGCGTCAAATTCCCTGCCCGATAAGGCGCCGGTCCCAAGATTCTCAATAATGTATCGATTTGTCAGGTAGCGGTCAGCTTGATCGCCGACACTTCATCATGGATTTGAACATCTGGGGTGACGGCCATTGGTGGTTTGCCCCGGGTGTGGTGGGCCCGAAATGAATTTGATGGGCTCCGCCGTGTTTACGAATTCACCGTACCGTCGCAGATCACACTGATTTGCGGCGGCTCACCCTCGAAACTTAAAGCCGCTCTGTTGAGCGGCTTTTTTTTGTCCGGTGTTCGGACGCGGGCAGGGGGAGGGGCCAAAACGAAGGGGCGGCGCCTTGCGGTGCCGCCCCCTGCGATGGTTTCGAGAAACGCCGGTCCTACTGTGTCAGGACCACCGTGACCCGGCGGTTTTTCTCATTCTTGACGCCGTCGGCCGTCTTTTCGGCCGGCGCGTCCTCACCGAAGAATTGGACGGTGGTTTTCGCCGGGTCCAGGCCGATTTCCGTGAAGGCGTTCTTCACGGCATTGACCCGCATTTCCGACAATTTGCGATTGTAGTTCTTGTCGCCCGCCGTATCCGTATGGCCGGTCAGCATGATCGACTTGTATCCGGAAATGGATTCCGCCATCACCTGATAAGCGACCGCGGTCGCCGCTTCGTTCAACGTCGCTTTGTTGAAGTCGAAGTAGATGATGAATTCCTTGCCGGGCATGGGTTTCTTGGCAGCCTTGGCGCCGCCCAGACCCTTCATGGCTTCCTCAAAGGCGCTGCGGCAGGCCGCAATGTCCTTGGGCTGGTCGTTTTCTTCCTGCTGTTCCATCCAGCAGTCGAACATGGCCTGGGCCCGTGCAGCCTTTTCCGGCGCCGTCTTTCCGGCACCGGCGGCAAGGGCATCGGTCAGTTTCTTGCGGGCGGCGGCAAGATCGGCGGTCGCGCCGGAGGGGATCTTGCGATCCTTCATATCCTGCGGACCTGTGTCCTTGCCAGCGGCCGCCATCTGGGCCCGGGTGTTGTAGTAGACCGCCGACCGGCTGTCGGCTTGCTCGTCTTCAGAACGCGCAAGGTCGACATACTCCTTGAACAACGCCTTTTGGAAGTTGTCACCTGAAAGCGACATCTTCTTCGTGGCGTCCAGGTCGATGCTGGAACAGGCGGCGACCAATGCGCCGGTCAGTCCCAGAACAGCCAATCTGTTCAGGAATTTCATTTCGGTATTTCCTTCCAAGGTTGAGAGTTGGGTTCATATTGCATAGGCGTGGACCTCACTCCCCCCGGCCGGCGGCTACTTGAACCGACGACCTAAAACTTCAGAACGACTTCAACCCGACGGTTCTTGTCGTTCTTAACGCCGTCCGCCGTCTTTTCGGCGGGCTCGTCTTCACCAAAGAACTGAGTGATGATCTTGTTCGGATCAATGCCGATTTCCGAGAAGGCCTGCTTCACGTTTTCGACACGCTTTTCCGACAGTTTCCGGTTGTAGTTTTTATCACCGGCCGTATCGGTATGCCCTGTCAGCAGAATGGCCTTGTAGCCGCTTATGGTGTCAGCCATCAGCTTGTAGGCAACCGTCGTCCCCTCTTCATTCATGCTTGCTTTGCCGAAGTCGAAGTATATCACGTACTTCTGATCCGGTTTGGTCTTCTTTTCAGCAGCCTTGGCCGCGGCGGGCTTGGCATCGGCCTTGGTCGTTGTCGCGGTGTCGCCGTCCATGCTGGCGCAAGCAGCGACCAACGCACCGGTAAGTCCCAAAACAGCAAATCTGTTCAGGATGTTCATAGTCGTATTTCCTTCCAATGAGATTGAGGGTTTGGTTCTTGTTGCGTAGGCGCGCCATGCCCCCCGACGGTCAGTCCCGGTTTGTCGAGCTCCGTACATGTTAAACTATTCGTACCGAAGTCGGCGGTCCGTCCGCTTGTGCTCCTCGTCAACAGTCGGGTGCAGAATTGACTATAATGTCGTACGAAGCAAGCGGTGCAATCGCGGAAATCGATTTATCGCCCGGATATCCGGCCTTAGCGGGATGAAACACTGACTTGGGGCAAAGGCGTCCTTGCGGCGTCACAATCCCGTGGCATAGAACGGCGTTATGAACATCAGACTTTGCGTTTTCGACTGCGACGGAACCCTCGTCGATTCACAGGATAGTATCGTGCGCTCCATGC
>DNMS01000414.1:2422-11799 GCA_003488105.1 Rhodospirillaceae bacterium | reverse complement strand
GCGGCATTCCTGGCCTGTGGCTTGGCGCTGCCCGCCCCCCGCGATATCCGCCGCGTGGTCGGTCTGCCCCTGGCCACAGCGGCACTGGTTCTGGCCCCCGGGGGCACGGATCCCGGCATGGCGGATAATCTGGCCGATGCCTACCGAGATACTTTTTCCGATCTGCGCCGAAACGGGCAGATCGACGATCCCTTGTTCCCCGGCGTGCATGAGGCTGTCGATGCGTTGGAGGCGGCGGGGTGGCTGCTCGGCATTGCCACGGGTAAGGGGCGCCGGGGGTTGGACATGACCCTGGACCGCCACGGCCTGAAGAACCGCTTCGTGACCCTACAGACCGCCGACAGCGCGCCTGGAAAACCGGCACCGGGCATGCTGCTGAACGCCATGGCGGATGCTGGGGCCGACCCCGGCAACACGGTGATGATCGGCGACACCACTTTCGATGTGGAGATGTCCAATAATGCCGGTGTCCTCGCCATCGGGGTCGCCTGGGGGTATCATGAGGCGGAGGAGCTGACAGCGGCGGGTGCACGCCGGGTGATCCCCGGCTTTGAAGCCCTCGTTCCCAGCCTGAATGAATTTATGGAGGCGTCAACGTGAAGCGGCTGTTCAAGACCATTTCGATCCTGGGCGTGCTGCTGATCGCGGTGGTCGTTGCCGCCGTTGCGGTGCTCAGTTCCCTTGACTTCAACGATTACAAGGGCGTCATCGCCGAAGAGGCTAAAAAGGCGACGGGGCGTGACCTGAAAATCTCAGGCGACCTGAAGCTCAATATTTCGCTTACCCCCTCGCTCTACGTCGATGGTGTGACCTTCGCCAATGCGCCCTGGGGGTCGCGGCCCGACATGGTGACCTTGAAGCGCCTGGAGGCCGAGGTCGCCTTGCTGCCGTTGTTGTCGAGTAAGATAGATGTGAAGCGTGTGGTTCTGATCGGGCTCGACCTGCTGGCCGAAACGGACAAGCAGGGGCGCGGCAACTGGCAGTTCGGTGCGGCGGACGGCAAATCGGCCGCCTCTGCGGAAACATCCTCCGGCGGCGGTAATCTGCCGCTCGTCCGCAAAGTTCGCATCAAGGATCTGCGCGTCACTTACCGCGACGGCCGCACGGGCGAACAGACGCGCCTGACCCTGCCGTCCCTCGACCTGGGGGCCGATGGGATCGATGCGCCGCTGCGCATCGCCTTGCAAGGGGACGTGAACGGCGAGGACTTTTCCGCCGCCGGCACGATTGCCTCGATCCGGCAATTGACGGCGGGTGGCGAGATGCCGCTCGACCTCAAGGCACAGGCCTTGGGTGCCGACATGACGGTACGCGGCGCCATCGCCGATCCCAGGGCCATGACCGGCCTGGCCGTGACGCTGTCGCTTAAGGGAGACTCCATTTCCGAAACCCTGGCGACGGCGGCCAAGCTCGCCCCTCAATTGGCATCGGTGAAGGTGCCTGACCTCGGCCCCTACGATGTGTCGCTGACCGTCACCGGATCGTCGGCCAAGCCCAGCGTCAGCAACCTGAAGGCTACCCTGGGGCGGCCCGGGGAAACGGCGCTGACCGCCGCCGGGTCGATCGCCGACGTCATCAAGGCCCAGGGCATTGACCTGCAGGTCGCGGCGACGGCCAAGGACCCCGCTGGACTGGCCAAGGGCCTGGGCGTGGAGATACCGCCGCTGCCGGCCGTGACCGCCTCGGCGCGGGTTGCCGACAAGGACGGCGGATACCGCCTTCAGGACGTGGATGTGAAGATCGGCACGAGCGACCTTAAGGGTACGGCCGCGCTGAACCTGGGCGGGGCGCGGCCCAGGGTTTCCGCTGACCTGCAATCGACGCTGCTGGACTTGGATGAACTTCTGCCCAAGGGCGACGGTAAACCGGCGCCACCGGCCACCGACGGCCGCCTGTTTCCAGCCGACCCATTGCCGTTGGACGGGCTCAAGGCCGTGGATGCGGACATCGGTCTGGCCGCCACCCGCCTGCGGGTGAACAACATGGACGTGACCGGCCTGCGCTTGGGCGTGCTGTTGCAGGGCGGGCGCCTGACCGTGAAGCCGCTGCAGGCGACGGTCTCAGGCGGCGTGATTTCCGGCGAAATTACCCTGGGGGCGGATCAGGCCGTGCCGCCGCTTGGCATCAATCTGAACGTTGCCAAATTGGACTACGGCAAGCTGGCCGCCGCCATGGGCCAGAAGCCCGTGGCCGAGGGCACCGCCGACGTCACGCTCAAGGTCACGGGGGCGGGGACAAGCGTCCGCCAACTCATGGCCGGGTTGGACGGCAAGCTGCGCGTGGTCTCGGAAAAAGGGCGTATCGACAGCACGCTGCTGAACGTGGCGTCGGCCGATATCCTGTCGGCCTTGCCGTTGGTCGACAGCAAGGGCGACAAGGACCTGCGCTGTGCCGTCGTTGACTTCGATGTTGTGAAAGGCATCGCCAATGCAAAGGCATTGGTGCTTGAGACGGGGGGACTTTCCGTGGTCGGCGTCGGCGGCATCAATCTGCGGGACGAAACCTTGAATCTGGTGCTTGAGCCGCGTGCCAAGAAGACCAGCCTGCTGTCGGCCGCGATGGTGCCAGTCGCGGTGCGCGGCACCCTGGCCAAGCCCGAACCGAAGGTCAATCCGGCGGATCTGGTGACGGGGGTGGCGTCCAACGTGGCCAGCGGCGCCGCCGCCATCATGACCTTCGGTCTGT
Source organism: Rhodospirillaceae bacterium (assembly GCA_003488105.1). Next base: position 9,114 of record DNMS01000414.1, on the reverse strand, counting down.
CGGCATTGGCGCAAAGTGCGTTCAACCGCGCGACCAGTACCGACGACACGGACTACTGCGCCCTGGCCCTGGCCGGCAAGCAGGTGGCGCCGTCGAAGGGTGCGGCCAAACCTGCGCCCGCCCAGCAGCCGCAGGAAAAGTCCAAGTCCGGGGTCGGCGGCGCCTTGCAGAACCTGGAAAAGGGTTTGGGCGGCCTAAAGGGCCTGCTCGGCAAGTAACCGCCGCTCAACATTCCGGATCACGCCATGCTGAAACCCGATATGAAACGGTTCTACCGCGACGTTACGGTCGCCCCGGTTGCGGCCGATGACGCCGATGCAAATGGGGCAGGGGAGGCGTTCCAGATATTGCTCGACGGCCGGCGGGTGAAGTCGCCCGTTGCCCGCGAGCTTGCGGTGCCGAGCCGCCCCCTGGCCGAGGCCGTGGCGGCGGAATGGGACGCCCAGTCGGAAAAGATATTGCCCGCCTCCATGCCGCTGACCCAATTGGCCTTCACCGCCATCGACCGCATCGCGCCGCAGCAGGCCGAGGTCGCGGACCGCATTGTCCGATACGGTGAGACGGATCTGCTGTGCTACCGGGCCACGGCGCCGGCGGATCTTGTGAAGCTTCAGGCCGATCGCTGGGATCCCTTGCTGGTCTGGGCGACGGAAGATTTGGGGGCCGCACTTGTGGTGACCGAGGGCATTGTGCCGGTGGAACAGCCCAAGGCGGCCATCGCGGCACTTGCCCGGGCGGTCGCGGAGTTGGATGCCTATCGGTTGACGGCGCTGGCCGCCGTGGCACAGGCGGCAGGGTCCTTGGTAATCGGTCTGGGTTTGGTGCGTGGGCGGTTGGACGCCCCGGCGGCGGTCGCCCTGTCGCAGTTGGACGAAAGCTATCAGAGCGCGAAATGGGGGGCGGACAAGGAAGCCATCGACCGTCTGCGTGCCTTGCAGGCGGAAATCGCCCAGGCGGAAACCTTCCTGAGCCTTCTCTAGCCCGTCAAACCAGGATCAGTTGTAGATCGGGTTACTGCCCGGTGCCGGGCCGCTGGTGTTCAGCGGCGTGGCGGCCCGCCCGCGTGGGGTCGGCAGTTCCGTTGGCGCGCTGTCACGGCGTTCGCGGCCGCGGTAGTTGAGCGCACGGCGACGCCGGTCGGGGCCGAAATAGCTGTCGGCCCGGACGTACAGGCGGGGATTCTCGATCAGCGATTTGATGCGCGAATAGATCAGATGGGCGGAAAACGGTTTGGCCAGGAATTCATTGATTCCGGCGTCCCGCGCCTTGCACACCTGATGCAGTTCCGTGAAGGCGGTGATCATCACCACGGGCGCGAACATGTCGCGGCTTTCCGCATGTTTGCGGATGCGGTCGAGGAACGACATCCCGTTCAGGCCGGGCGACCAGTCGGTCAGCACCAGATCGGCGGGAAATTCCTGGAACAGGTCGAAGGCGGTTTCCTCGTCGCCGGCATCGCGCACGTTCTCAATCCCGAACTCGTGCAGGATGTTGCGGATCAGGTGCCGCATCGGCGCATGTTGCTCGACGATCAGCACGTTCAAACGCGAAAGATTGTAATCGGGCATGCGTCCCCCGAGGCTCCCCTAAATTAAGCCTGACCGCACGACACACCCTGATGAGTGGGCTCTTCCGGCCCGGAATTTATTGATTAACCATTCGCGACACGTTCCCGGCGAACAGCGCGGGATGCTTATATCATGATGGTTAACAAGGGGCCATGCAGATGAATTAAAAATTATTCATCTATTACGGTGGCTGTGGAGAGGGCGGCATTTTCGCTGGCGCAACATAAGACCCGACAGTATCCTTTGGCTCCTCCCGAACCCCGCGGCGAAACGACCATCAGCGAGACGCGATTCCATGTACGACATCATCCGGCAGCTTGAAGAAAAACGCGAACGCGCCCGCATGGGCGGCGGCGAGCGGCGCATCGACGCCCAGCACGGCAAGGGTAAGCTGACCGCCCGCGAACGCATCGAGGTTCTGCTGGACCCCGGTTCCTTCGAGGAATGGGACATGTTCGTCGAACACCGCTGTACGGATTTCGGCATGGCCGAACAGTCGACGCCCGGCGACGGCGTGGTCACCGGCTACGGTACGGTCAACGGGCGTCTGATTTTCGTGTTCAGCCAGGATTTCACCGTGTTCGGCGGCTCGCTGTCGGAAAGCCATGCGGAAAAGATCTGCAAGATCATGGACCAGGCCATGAAGGTCGGGGCGCCCGTGATCGGGCTCAACGATTCCGGAGGTGCCCGCATCCAGGAAGGCGTCGATTCCTTGGCCGGTTATGCCGAGGTGTTTCAGCGCAACGTTCTGGCGTCCGGCGTGGTGCCGCAGATTTCCTGCATCATGGGGCCCTGCGCGGGCGGGGCGGTTTATTCCCCGGCCATGACCGACTTCATCTTCATGGTCCAGGATTCATCCTACATGTTCGTGACCGGCCCCGACGTGGTGAAGACGGTGACCCATGAGGAAGTGACCCAGGAGGAACTGGGCGGGGCCTCGACCCATACGACCAAGTCCGGGGTCGCGGACAAGGCCTTCACGGACGATTTGCAGGCGCTGCTCTACCTGCGCCGCTTCATCGACTTCCTGCCCGCCAACAATCGGGAAAAACCGCCCGTGCGGCCGACGCCGGATCCCCACGACCGGGTCGAAATGTCGCTCGATACCCTGATTCCCGACAATCCGAACAAGCCCTACGACATGAAGGAGCTGATCGAGAAGGTCGTGGACGAAGGCGATTTCTTCGAACTGCAGCCCGATTACGCGGGCAACATCGTGATCGGCTTCGCCCGCATGGAAGGTTCGACCGTCGGCATCGTCGCCAACCAGCCCATGGTGCTGGCCGGCTGCCTGGATATCGCCTCGGCGACCAAGGCCGGGCGTTTTGTCCGGTTCTGTGATTCCTTCAACATCCCCCTGGTTACCTTCGTCGACGTGCCCGGCTTCCTGCCCGGCACGGCGCAGGAATACGGCGGCATCATCAAGCATGGGGCCAAGCTTCTGTACGCCTATGCCGAGGCCACCGTGCCCAAGGTCACGGTCATCACCCGCAAGGCCTACGGCGGGGCCTACGACGTGATGTCGTCCAAGCATCTGCGCGGCGACGCCAACTATGCCTGGCCGACGGCGGAGATTGCCGTCATGGGACCCAAGGGTGCTGTCGAAATCATCTTCCGGGGCGACTTGGGCGATACGGAAAAAATCGCTGCCCGGACCGAGGAATACCGCACCCGGTTCGCCAATCCCTTCATCGCCGGCAGTCGCGGCTTCATCGACGATGTCATCATGCCCCACGGCACGCGGACGCGGATCTGCCGCAGCTTGCGCATGCTGAAGAACAAGGATTTGAAGAATCCTTGGAAAAAGCACGGGAACATCCCGCTTTAAGGGTGATCTTTGCTATGATCCCCCAAGCAACGGGGATCGGATCAGGTGGCGGATCAACCGGACAACATTTCTTCTGACACATCCGCGCCGAAATGGCGGCGCCGGGCGCTGTGGGCTGGGGCCGTCATCACGGTGTTGGCCGCTGCCGTTGCCGTGGTCGCGGTCAATCGTGCGCCCATTGCCGAGAAACTGGTGCGCGACCGCCTGGCCGAGATGGGCCTGGGCGGCAGCAATCTGGAAATTACCCGTCTGACCCCCTGGCGGGTCGAACTACGCAATCTGGCGACCGGGCCCGTCGGCACGGCGCGCATTCACAGCCTCGGTATGGATTTGATCTGGCCCAGCTGGACCGCGCCCAAGGTCGGCGCGCTGTCGCTGGAAGGGGTGCAGCTTTCCTTGGCGGTCAGGGATGGGGCCGTTGATTGGGGCGATCTGGCGCCCCTGTTTGCCGATGACGGCACCGGCGGCGGCGCATTGGCCCTGCCCGAGATTGCCCTGACCGACACCCTCATCGACATCGCCCATGCGGGCGGGCCGACGACCCTGTCCCTGATGGATGTGACCTTGGCGCCGCAGGCGGGCGGCGGCCTGGTGTTGAAACAGGCGTCGATCGATTTTGTCCATCCTCTCGGCCAAGCCACGGTTCAGGTGACGGGCCGCCGGGACGCGGCGGGCAGATTGGCTCTCGATCTGATCGTCGAGGATGCAGAGGGCGCCGTAGGGCCTGTCTCCTTATCCGGCGCCAAAGGCAGCCTGCGTCTGGCCGGCGACCCCGCGCGGCATGAGGGGCTGAGCGGGGAGGGGATCATCGAAGTATCCGGCTTGGCCCTGCCTGGCGGGCTGCTGACCGAAGGCACCCTTTCGGCGCGTCTGGCGGACGGGCGGGCGGTGCTGTCGGCGGACCTGACCGATGATGGCCTGGGACTGATCCTTTCCGGCAAGGCTGGGGGCGCGCCCTTCGACCTGACATCAAGCGCCGAGGTCAGCCTGCAGGCCACGGCGGCGGACCTGTCGCGCCTGCCGATACCGGACGGCGTGACGGGCAAGGGAACGATTGATCTGCGAACGACGGGGCCGCTGGCCGATTTGTTGTCGGGCGACCTCGCGCGCCTGCCGCCCGTGGAGGCATCATTGATCCTTCCCGAAGTCACCCATCCCGCCGCGCCGGGCACATGGTCCGTACGGACCAAAGCCGGCATTGTGCTGAACGCCGGCTCGGCGACCGTGACGATCACGGAACCGCTGGCGGTCGCGGGCCGCATCCTGGGGGGCGATGTGACGGCGATGGTGCCGGGACAGGTAACTCTGGCGCTTGATCCTTTCAAGATCACTAAGGTCGATCTGATGCCTGTCCGTGTCAGCATCGACAAGTTCACTGCGGGCGGTGCGTCGATTGCCGGGCCCTTGGTGGTGCTGTTGTCCCCGCGCAACGACGGCATGGCCTTTACGCCGGATGGAAAGCTGGGGAAGGCTGATTTCGGCTTCAAGGTCGAAAGCCCGTCCCTGGGCCTGCGCAGCGGCGGGCGCACGGCGGTGCTGCGCACGGCGCGGATAGTGGGCGGGGTGACGGTCACGGTCCCGGCGGAGGGCCCGCCGGGCGTGCGGCTCACCCTTGCGGGCCTGGACGCCCATTTGCCGGACCTGGATGTCGAAGCCGAGGGCGTGAGCCTGACAGCCATCGGCCAAGGTGCGCCGAATGCCGCCTGGAACCTTCAGGCGGCGGCAAAGACCCTGCGCCATACGGCGGCGGCCCCCTTTGCCGTGACCGCCAAGGGCCGTTGGAGCCCGCGCAAGTGGGATGTCGAGGGCACGTTGCGGCAGGCTCGCTCCGGCTTGATCGCGAGCTTCGCTGCGAACGAGACCACGCGCACGAAGGCCGGCAGCGGGCGCGTCGACATGGTGCCGCTTAATCTGGCCGGGATCGATGGCGGGGTGCATGCGATCACGCCGCTGCTGACCCCCTTCATCAAAAGCATCACCGGTACGCTTCAAGCCTCGGCGATAACGGAGTGGGACAAGACCGGCCTTCGCCCCATCCAGGTCACGGGCAGCCTGCGCGGCGCCGGCATCACACCGGCGCCTGCGTTGCTGCCGCCGGCCGCCAAGGGTGCGGTCGCGGGGGTATCCAACCTGGTCGCGGAATTCTCCCTGCCGCCCGGCGATCCGGCGGCGGGTGCGGGCATCGTCGCCGTTACCGGCGGCAACCTGCAACTGGGTCCGGCCCAGGCAACCGGGATATCGGGGCGCGTCACGCTGGACCGCCTATGGCCGCCCATGACCCCGCCGGGCCAGGAAGTCCTGGTCGAGCGGGTGGTCGCGGCGCTGCCGGCCGCCGACGGGCGCCTGCGGTTCCAGATTCTCGGACCGTCCTCGCTCAAGGTGGAGCGGGCGGAGCTGACCGGCATCGGCGGCCGCATCTGGGCCGAGGATATGGCGATCCGGGACGGCGTCCTGCCCGAGCGCGTCATCTTGCACGTTGACGGGCTGGGCCTTGCCGATCTGGCGGCGCAGATGAACATCCTGGGCCTTAAGGCCGAAGGAAAGCTGTCCGGCCGTATTCCCGTCGAATTGCGACAGGGCGGGGAGGTGGCGATCCGGGCCGGGCTCTTAAAGGCCCAGGGCAAGGGGCTTCTGGCTTTCGTGCCGCCGACCCGCGCCCCGGCCGGCCCGGCAGGAGAGGCCGGGCGAATGGATATGGTTCTCGACATTCTGGAGGACCTGCGGTTCGACGGCATGACCCTGACCCTGGACGGTGACGCCCAAAAGGACGTGCACATGCAGGTTCATATCCAGGGCCGCAATCCGAAGATCCAGGAAGGCCGCCCGGTGGACCTGACGGTCAACCTGACGGGCAATATCGGCCAGGCGATCCAGGCCGAACTACGGAATTTTGATATCAAAGGGTTGGTGGGAGCAAAGTAAGGCGGGGATGTATTTCCAATCGGGATTTGGAAAAATCGCGGAATGCCGGGATTTGCCGGTTGATGGATGTTTTGGATTGTATACAATACGCCCGTTCAAAAAACCCGAGGAACCCACCAAATGCAACTGCGCACCCGCCCCCTGACGGACACGTTCGGCCTGGAAATCCTGGACGTCGACCTGTCCGAACTGACCGACGAAACCTTCGACGCGATCTACAAGCTGTGGCAGCAGGAACCCCTGTTGCTGTTGCGCCGCCAAAGCCTGAGCGAAAAGCAGCAGGTCGAATATTCCCGCCGGTTCGGCGAAATGGACATCATCGTGCGCGACGACATGCTGTCCCCGGACAATCCGGAAATCATCTATATCACCAA
>DNMS01000414.1:0-2200 GCA_003488105.1 Rhodospirillaceae bacterium | reverse complement strand
TGCCGGACAATCTGCGCAAGGCGATCGAAGGCCGTCGCGCCACGGCCAAGTACGCCGACCGCAAGGATTCGACGACGATCCTGGACCTCGGCAACAATCCCGAGGAGATGAAGAAAATCCACGAACGAACCCCGGCGGCGACCCATGACATCGTCCTGGAAAACCCGGCGACGGGTCAGAAGTCGGTGTACATCGATCCCAACAAGACGGTCGGGATCGACGGGCTGGAGGAAGCGGAAAGCAAGGAGCTTCTCGATGCCCTGACCCAGCACATGCTTCAGGACAAGTTCGTCTACACCCACACTTGGCGCAACGGCGATGTGGTGATGTGGGACAACGCCCGCCTGTGGCACCGCCGCGAGGCCTTCGATCTGACGAAGCCCCGGTTCGCCCGGCGCACGACCATCTTCTTGCGGCCCGAAGATTTCGCCGTTCCCGAACCGAACGCAGCCTGAAGGATATCATCGTGACAGAACAGAAAGCGCCCCCGCTGAAGGGGCTGCGCGTGATTGATGCCGCCACGGTCATCGCCGGGCCGACCATCGGCATGCTGATGGGTGATTTCGGCGCCGACGTCATCAAGGTCGAACATCCGCGTGGTGACGTGCTGCGGGAAACGGGCCAGAAGAAAGACGGTGTCGGCCTGTGGTTCAAGATGGCCAACCGCAACAAGCGTTGCGTCACCTTGAACTTCAGCCATGAAAAGGGCCAAGCCCTGTTCAAGGAACTGGTCAAGACGGCGGACGTGCTGATCGAGAATTTCCGCACCGGCACCATGGAGAAATGGGGCCTGGGGTGGGAGGATTTGAAGAAGATCAACCCGCGCCTGGTGATGGTGCGGGTCACCGGCTTCGGCCAGACGGGGCCTTACAAGAACCGGCCCGGGTTCGGTACGATCGCGGAAGCGTTCTCCGGTTTCGCCAGCATCACGGGCGTGCCCGAAGGTCCGCCGACCCTGCCGAACTTCGGCCTGGCCGACGGCGTGGCGGCGGCCTACGGCACCTTCGCCGCCATGTTCGCATTGTACCACCGCGATGCCCAAGGGTCGGGGGAAGGGCAGTACATCGACCTGTCCATCTACGAACCCTTGTTCCAGGTCATGGGCCCGCAGCCCATGGAGTACGACCAGTTGGGCGTGGTTCAGCAGCGCTGGGGCAACCGGTCGAAGAACAACGCACCGCGCAACACCTACCAGTCCAAGGACGGGCACTGGGTTGCCATTTCGACCAACTCTCCGGCCATCGTGACCCGGGTGCTGACGCTGTGCGGCGGGCCGGAGGTCGCGGCCGATCCCCGGTTCCAGACACCGCAGGACCGGGTGAAACATATCGACGAGATCGACGGCATCGTTGCCGGGTGGATCAAGCAACATGACCTGAAGACGGTTCTGGACGAGTTCGAGAAGGCGGAAGCCGCCATCGGCCCAGCCTATACCATTGATCAGATCTACCAGGATCCGCAGTACCAGGCACGCAACGACATCATCGAAATCGAGGATGAAGATTTGGGCAAGCTGCGCATGACCAATGCGTTTCCGTTCATGTCCGAGACCCCGGCGAAGGTTCGCCATCCCGGTCAGCGCAAGGGCCAGAGCAACGAGGAAATCCTGTGCGGTGAGCTGGGAATTTCCAAGGAAGAACTCGCTAAGCTTAAGGAAGAGGGCGCAATCTGATCGCCTGAGATTTTGGCCGGCCGGGTAATCGGCCGCCGTTCCAGTGATCCCCCGCATCGGCCCGGCCGTTGCGGGGGATTTTGGTTTTCGGTGGGGGCGTCAGGGCGCGGTCAGAATCGCCCGGTGGGCACGAATGTCCGCCAGGATGCCGTCGCGGTCCGTTTCGATGCGTTTCAGCAGGCGGCGACGGCGGGCGTTCATTTCAAGGTGGCGGCTGCTCCAGCGGATGATTTCAAGCAGGACGGGGGCCAGGTCCAGGCCCTTGTCCGTGAGGCTGTAGATATAGCTGCGGCGATTTTCTGGATCACGCGCCTTTGAAATGATTCCCTCGCGTTCCAGGTGCTTCAGTCGCTGGGCCAGGACGTTGGTCGCGATCTGTTCCTCGCAGCAGAGAAACTCGCCATAGCGGCACTTGCCGTACAGCATCATGTCGCGCAGCACCAGCAGGGTCCAGCGGTCGCCGAAGGTATCGACGCCGTAGGCGACGAGGCAATCGCTGGCGTGTTTCTTTACGTCGCTCTTCATGTG
>DNMS01000046.1:3507-3875 GCA_003488105.1 Rhodospirillaceae bacterium | reverse complement strand
CGATGACGATGATCACCCACCACGACGCCAGCGGCTTGTCGATGAACGGCACATCGAACTGATAGAAGGTGCGCAGATAGCCGATGCCCAACACGACGCCGGGAATGGCGACCGCCCCCATGGCCATGTAATCCAGCAGCTTGCGCCCCGGCAGACCCGTGCGCCACACCACATAGGCGATGGCCGTGCCGAACACCACGTCGATCCCGGCGGCCAAGCCCGCGTACAGCAGCGTGTTGGTGATATAGGTCGACGAGGTCGAGACGACGTCGACGTAGTGCTGCGCCGTATAGGCGTCGGGCAGCGGACTGAACGACCATACGGTGCCGAAGCTGAGCAGCGTCAGCGCGATATGCGGCGACAGCACC
>DNMS01000046.1:0-3495 GCA_003488105.1 Rhodospirillaceae bacterium | reverse complement strand
TATAGGCGTCGGGCAGCGGGCTGAACGACCACACGGTCCCGAAGCTGAGCAACGTCAACGCGATATGCGGCGACAGCACCAGCAGCAGGATCAGGATCACCACGGCGTAACAGCCGGCCTTTTCCCAGCCCGCAAGGTCGCGCTTCATCAGACCGCCGCCGCCCTTCTGCACCGTGGCGTAGTCCTTGCCGCGCAGGGCCAGGAACGAGGTCCACAATGCCAGCAGGGAGAACATCACCAGGATCACAGAAATCACATAGCCCATGGGATCGTTGATGCCGATGGACGAAATGCGCAGGTACGCCTGCGGCGCCAGCATGTTGTTGATGTTCAGCAAAAGCGGCGTGCCGAGGTCATCGAACACCTTGAGGAACACCAGGGACGCCCCCGCCACATAGCCCGGCATGGCGAGCGGAAACACGATGCGCCGGAACAGGCGGCCGCGGCTGGCCCCCAGGTTCTGGGCGGCCTCCTCCATGGAGCGGTCGATGTTGTTCAGGGCCGCCGACAGGTTGATCAGGATGAAGGGGAAATAGTGGACGCTTTCGACGAAGATGACGCCGTTCAGTCCTTCCATGAAGGGAATGGTGAACCCGAAATACTCATCGAGCAGCAGATTGATCGACCCGTTCTGCCCGAACAACAGCACCATGGCCACGGCCCCCACGAAGGGCGGCATGATCAGCGGAATAACGCCGAGCGTCTGGATCAGGATCGAGCCGCCGAAATTGAAGCGGGTCGTGAAATAGGCCAGCGGCAAGGCGAACACCGACGCCAGGACCACGGACATGGAGGCCACGTAAAAGGAATTGAAAAAGGATTCCTGGAACAGCGAGGTGTTGAAAAAATCGACGAAGTTAATGAGCGTCAGGGCGCCCGTGTTAGGATCCTGGAACGCCACATAGATGACCTTGGCGACCGGAATGACAAGGAACACGATCAGGAACAAGGCCAGGGACAAGGCGACGGCGCCGGGACCCCAAAGGCTGCGCGATACGGTGGTCAAGACATCCCCCGGTCGGTATCAGAAAAGACGGGATCGGCAGGAACCGGCGCCCGGCCCGCGGTCGGGCCGGGCGCACGGTTAAAGAATTGGCCTACAGCATGGAGGCGGCTTTTTCCGCCAATTCCTTGGCCTTGGCGTAGTTCGCCTTGATCTCTTCGTCCCACTGCTGCTCGACTTCGGCCTGACGGCCGGTGACCTTGGTGCTGGCCTTCTTACGCTTCTTCTTGAAGATCGCGTTGAATTCCTTCTTGCCGGCATCGGCCTCGGTGATCGGCATCCTGGCGACCAGGGCCTCGGCCTCGGCGATCAGCTTGCCCGCGTCGGTATTGGATTTTCCCATGGCCTTCGCCTTGGCGTCGTGGATCGCCTTGACCGCGCCCTGCAGGTCGTCCAGGCGATAGGTCACCATCACGTCGAACAGGGAATTGACGACGTTGTAGCGGCTCTTGGACAGGTCCAGGTCGAACTTGACGGCCGAGCCGAGGGACGGGTCCTTGAACGGGTTGGGGAACCCGGCCGGCGCCTTGGCATAGGTCGCCGGGTTCACGGGCAGACGGCGAATCTTGGGATCAAGCAGGACCGCCTGACCTTCCGGGGACAGCAGGAATTCGATGAAGGCCGCCGCCGCCTTGGGATGCGGCGCGTTCTTCACGATCGCGATATTGGCCGGCACCAGGGTGGTGATCGGCGGATACAGGAAATCGACCGGGAACCCGGACGCCTGCGAAGACAGGCCGAAGAAATCGATGACGATACCCAGCCCGAACTGGCCCGAATTAACGCCGTCGGGCACGCCGAAGCTGCGTTCGGTGACGGTCTTGAAGTTGCCGGACATGGCCTTCATCAGGGCCCAGCCCTTTTCCCAGCCCATGCCCTGCAGGATCGTTTCCATGGTCAGATGCGTGGTGCCCGAGCGCGACGGCGCACTCATGCCGACATGGCCGAAGTAGACGGGATCGGCCAGTTCCGCCCAGGTCTTGGGCACAGGCAGCTTCTTGGCCTTCAGATAGCGGGTGTTCCACATGATGCCGTAGCCCGACGCGGCGAAGCCCTTGTAGTAGCCGTCCGGATCGTTGATCGGAAAGGCACCCACCTTTTCCGGGATGCCCTGCACCTTGACGTCATACTTGGCCAGCAGGTTGTCGCCCTTCAGCACTTCGAAGGCGTCGGGCGCCGAAGCCCAGAACATGTCGGCCTTGTTGTTCGTGGCCGTTTCCTGAAGGAACTTGATGCCGGCGGTGGTCTTTTTCTTCAGCATCTCCACTTCGACGCCGGGATGAACGGCCTCGAACGCCTTCTTCACCGTCACCGTGGTATCGGGCGGATACGACGTGACGATGACGAGCTTGCCTTCCAGATCGGCGGCGAACGCCGGTAATGCCGATACGGCCAGCACGGCGAGCGCGCCGGAAACCGCACGCAGGAAATCCTTGCGTTTCATTGTCTTGATGTCCTCCGAGACGTGAAGATTTGCAATCTTCCAGTTTTTGCGCCCCTGCGCCGTTCATCGCGGGCAGGACGGATCCGTTATCTATGTAACAAAACCGTAACAAAACTGTAGCATCACAAATTACGGAATCCGACCGTATTTTCGTGGCCTCGGACGAAAATCGGCAGGCCTCAGGGCAGACCGTTGCGCCCATGGGCAAGGTAGGCCGGGCGCTGGCTCAAAAGCTCGTAATAGGCGGCAAGGGCCGGTGTGTCCGGCTTCTCGAAGCCCTCGACCTTGAACCAGCGGTTGACCACCAACCCCATGGGAATATCGGCCAGGGTGAAGGTCTCGCCCGTGATGTAGGGGCCGCCCGCCTTCAGATGAGCTTCGACGATCTGCATGTCGTGGATCAGGTCCTTGCGGCCCTGATTGACGAACCAGTCGTTGTTCCAGGGCGCTTCCTTCAGCACCCCGCCTAGGAAGGCGCCGCGCAGGGCGTGGGTCAAGTCGTAGGCAATCCAGTCCATCCACTGTTCGATCTGCTGGCGCTTGACCAGATCGGCGGGATACAGATCGTCCCGCCCCGCCTTGGCCGCCAGATAGCGGATGATGGTATTGGATTCACGCATCACTGCCCCGCCGTCGAGCACCACGGGCACCTGGGCGACCGGGTTAAGAGCGAGGAATTCCGGCTCCGTGCAGGCGCGGAAGCCTCGGCCGTAGTCCTCGCGCTCATAGGGCATGTCCATCTCGTCGCAGACCCAAAGAATCTTGCGCACGTTGAACGAATTGGAACGGCCGAGGATACGGACGGGTTCTGATTGGGCCGACATTGGAAGTCCTCCATCTGGGGGCGGGTGTTGGTTGATTTGACGCCCATGGTCTCCCGCGCCGTTGCTTAAATCAAATTCATAAATTATAATTATTCATCTATTTTATTTATGAATTTCACGCTCCGCCAATTACAGGTTCTGACCGCCGTCGCCCGCCACGGCAGCTTCACCCGCGCGGCCCAGGACCTGGGCATGACCCAATCCGCCGTCAGCACCAGTGTGCG
>DNMS01000296.1 GCA_003488105.1 Rhodospirillaceae bacterium | reverse complement strand
CATTTTCTGGAAGCGCTGGCCGCTTCGGCGGCATTGGCGATCCTGAACGCGCGTCAGGCCGATGCGCTGTTCGAACAGGAACGCATCAAGCGCGAACTGGAACTGGCCCGCGAAATTCAAAGCTCCCTGTTGCCCCGGCAGCCCGGCGATGACGCGCCCATCGGCGGCGTCAACCAGCCCGCGCGCGAGGTTTCCGGCGATTTCTTCGATCACTTCCCGCTTGAGGACGGGCGCCTTTGCTTTTGCCTGGGCGACGTCTCGGGCAAGGGTGTGAACGCGGCCCTGCTGATGGCCAAGACGGCCAGCCTCTACCGCTGCCTGGGCAAGGCGATTTTGTCGCCGGGCCGTCTGTTGGCCCTGGTCAACCGCGAGATTTGCGAAACCGCGGCGCGCGGCATGTTCGTGACCATGGTCGGCGGCATCTACGATCCGCGCACGGGTGTGGTGACGCTGTCCAACGCCGGGCACGAACCGGCCCTGTTGCTGACGCCAGAAGGCGATTTTCAGGCCTTCGAGGCCGAGGGCCCGCCGCTTGGCATTCTGGCCGAACCGCCGACCAAGGACGGCTACCCGGAAACGGCGGTCGACCTGAAGGGTGGCAGCCTGTGGATCTTCACCGACGGGGTAACGGAAGGCTATGTCGACGACGCCGGTACGGAACTGGGCGTCGAGGGCGTCAAACGCATTCTTTTGGAAACCCGGGGTCAGACGCTGCGCGCGCGGCTGGATGCCGTGGTCGGGGTCATCAAGCCGGGCGACGGCGGCATGCGCGACGACGTCACTCTGTTGGGCGTTAGCGACACGGCGGTCGAGCGGCCGGCGGCCTTGGCCGCCGCCGAGCGGGTGGCCGGCGGGTCCGAATTGATCATGTCCATGCGCTTGCCGGCGCGGGCGGACCGGCTGCGCGTGATCCGCCATGCCGTGCGCGCGGCCTTGGATTTCCTGACCTGCGAAGACGAAATGACCGAACAGGTCATCCTGGCCGTGGACGAAGCCTGCCAGAACGTGGTGCGTCATGCCTATGGCGGTCGCGCCGACGGTGAGATCGCGGTGGAACTGCGCCGCGACGGCGAAGACTTCGTGGTCGAACTGCAGGATTTCGCGGCCCCCGTCGATACGGGCCAGGTCAAGGGCCGCGATCTCGATGATATCAAGCCGGGCGGGCTCGGCGTTCATTTGATCCACGAGATCATGGACGACGTTCAGTTCGTGACGCCTCCCGCCGGGGTGGGTAATCTGTTACAACTGCGAAAGCGGCTTCAAACAAAAGCCGGCGCATCTTGAGGGGACTGGACATGAAGCACGAAGTCAAAAACGTGGGCGAATCCGTCGTGATCGCCTTCGAAGGTGACGTCGATCTGCAAACGTCGCCGAAGGCGCGCGAAGCCCTGTTGGCCACCGTTGGCCACGGCAGGCCGGTGGTCGTCGATTTGGCCAAGGTCGGCTATATCGATTCGTCGGGCGTGGCCTCGCTGGTGGAAGCCTTGCAGACCGCCAAGAAGGGCGGCCAAACCTTGGCCCTCGCGGCGGTCAGCGAAGGCGCCTTGCGGGTGCTTAAGCTGGCCCGCCTCGACGCCGTGTTCACCATCCACGCCAGCGTCGACGACGCTGTATAAAGCCTGCCTCGTCCCAGCCGACCGGAGAATCCGCGCGTGACGCCAACCGATGCCCGAAACCCGATCGTTGTAACGACCGAAAAGGTCGGCCGCGCCGCCGTCGCCGGGATCGAGGAAATCGGCTTGGGCGCCATGATGGTGGTGGAAAGCTTCTATTGGTTGATCTTCGGGCGGCGCGAAAAGCAGGCCGTGCGCCTGGGCGCCATCGCCGAGCAATGCATGGCCATCGGCATTCAGGCCGTGCCGATCATCGCCCTTCTGGCTGCCACCATCGGCATGATGCTGGCGATTCAAGGTATCCATACGCTGCGTATTTTCGGGGCGGAAAGCCGGGTCACCGTCGGTATTTCGTTTTCCGTTGTGCGTGAATTCGCGCCCCTGATCACCGGCATCGTCATCGCCGGGCGGTCGGGATCGGCGCTGGCCGCGCGCATCGGCACCATGAAGATCAATCAGGAAGTCGACGCCCTCTACGTCATGGGCATCAATCCGGTGCGCTTCCTGGTCGTGCCGGCCATGGTGGCGATGGTGATCATGGTTCCGGCGCTGACGTTGTTTTCCGATTTCGTCGGTCTGTTCTTCGCCGGGGTCTACGTTAACCTGGACCTCGGCATCTCGCTTGCCGCCTACATGGATCAGACCATCGACCTGCTCAGCGTCGACGACTTGATGCACGGGCTCGGCAAAAGCGTCATCTTCTCGATCCTCATCGCCGTGATCGGCGTGGTCAACGGGGCCTCGGTCCAGGGCGGGGCCGAAGGCGTGGGCAAGGCGACGACGCGCGCCGTGGTGCAGTCCATTTCGGCGATCATCGTGACGGACATGCTGTTCGCCTTCGTGGTCACACGGTAGGGACGGGACCATGAACGACAGCGCCGCATCGACGCCCCGCAACGTGATCGAGGTCCGCGATCTGGTCACCCATTACGGTGATCGCATGATCCTCAAGGGCATCTCGATGGATGTTCATGCCGACGAAATCATGGTCATCATGGGCGGCTCCGGGTCCGGGAAAAGCACGCTTTTGCGCCACTTGATGGCGTTGGAACATCATACCTCCGGGACGATGCGCATCCTGGGTCAGGACATCGACAAGCTGTCGGGGGTCGAACTGGTCGAACTGCGCCAGAAGCTTGGCGTGGCGTTTCAGGGCGGTGCCCTGTTCTCGTCCATGACCGTGGGCGAAAACGTCATGTTGCCGCTGTTCGAACATACGGGGCTTGACCGTAAGACCATGGAAATCATGGCCCGCATGAAGCTGGAAGTGGTCAGCCTGGGCGGGTTCGAGAACCTGATGCCGTCGGAACTGTCCGGCGGCATGATCAAGCGCGCGGCTTTCGCCCGCGCCATCGTCATGGATCCCAAGATCCTGTTCTGCGACGAACCGTCGGCGGGGCTGGATCCGGTCGTCGCCTCGGCGCTGGACGATCTGATCCTGCTGCTGCGCGACGCCTTGGGCATGACCGTGGTCGTGGTCACCCACGAACTGGAAAGTGCGTTCAAGATCGCCGACCGCATCACCATTCTGGACCGGGGCGAAATTCTGTTCATCGGCACGCCGGACGAACTGCGCGCCGACCCGTCGCAACGCATTCAGAACCTGTTGAACCGGGTGGCCGAGGACGACACCATGGACGCGGATGCCTACCTGAACCGGCTGACGGGCGAACAGCCCGCCTACCGACCCCTTTGAAAATCGACACGGTGAGAGCGAAGACGTGAGAAGCAACAAGATAAACTATCTGCTGGTCGGCACCTTCGTTCTGGCCATGATCGCCGGGCTGATCGTGGCTTTGTCCGTGTTGACAGGCCGCACGGGGGCGACGGACGCCTACCATGCCTATTATTCAAACGTCACCGGCGTGAAGTTCGGAACCCAGGTCGTCTACGAAGGCTATCCCATCGGTCAGGTCGAGACGGTGACGCCGGAGCCGTCCAAGGGTGGCATGCGGTTCCGGGTCGATTTCGAGATCAACGAAGGCTGGAAAATCCCCAAGGACAGCAAGGTGGCGATTGCAGCACCCGGCCTGCTTGCGGCGGTGACGCTGAGCATTTCCGCCGGCGCCAGCCCGGATGCCTTGACGCCGGGCTCGGAAGTCGCGGCGGTCGAGGGCGGCGATCTGTTCGCCGTCGTGTCGGGTGTCGCGGAAAAGCTGGGCGGGCTCAGCGACAACAGCATCGAACCCCTTCTGGCCAGCGTTCAGCGCGCCGTGAACAACGCCAACAAGCTTCTCGACAATCATGGCGAGACCTTGGCCGGCGACCTCAAGCAAATGATCAACGAGGCGTCCCTGCTGGTCACCGACGTCAGCCGCCGCGTTCCCGTGGTTATTGACGATATGGAACTGATCGCGTCCGACGTGCAGTCGTTCAGCGGCGAACTGAAGGCCGCCGCCACCCCGGCGAATCGCAAGCTGATCGAGGAGACGATCGCCAACCTGAACGGTGCGACCAAGGACGCCCGCGCCGCCATGGCCAACGGCGACAAATTGATGACGACCCTGACCGACATGGTCGGCAAGAACGACGGCGATCTGCGGCGCGCCATTAAGGACGCCCGCTATGTGGTCGAAAGCGTCGCCCGTCGCATTGACGCCATTAACGAAAACCTGGAAGGCATGTCGCGCAATATGTTGGAATTCTCACGCCAGATCAGGCAAAGCCCCGGCCTGCTGCTGAACAGCAAGCCGGTCACCGACGAGGCACAGGCGAAATGAGGATGGTCATGATCCGACGATTATCCGCGCTGGCGCTGGTTGCCGTCCTGGCGGCTTGCGGCGGCAACGCCACGGTGCCGGAAAATCATTTCTACCGGCTTGAGGTCACGCCGCCGGAAGCACCGGGCAAGCGGTTGATGGCGGGTGTGCTCGAGGTCGACCGCCTGCTTGCCGCCGGCGAATTGACGCAGCGTTCCATCGTCTACCGCCGGGCCGACAACCCGCATCAGCTTCAGGCCTATCACTATCATTTTTGGAACGAAGCGCCGGGGGTTCTGTTGCAGGCAGAACTGGTCGGCTATCTGCGCGCCGCCGGCATTGCCGGCACGGTGGTGACGCCGGAAATGCGGGCACGGCCCGATTTCGCGGTCACCGGCCGGGTGGAGAAGCTGGAGCGGGTGATCGACGGATCGAACGCCGGCGTCATCGAGATGA
Source organism: Rhodospirillaceae bacterium (assembly GCA_003488105.1). Next base: position 260 of record DNMS01000296.1, on the reverse strand, counting down.
ATCTGGTGTTGCGCCGGGTCAACGACGGCACGGTCCTGATCGCCAAGACCTACACCCGAGAATTCACACCCAAGGACGACGGCCTCACGGCCCTGGTCAAGGGATTCAGCGCGGCCGCCCGCGATATCTTCAAGGCCTTCGTGAACGACATTGCCGCGCAAATCTGACGCCCATCGGACCCGCCGGGGACGCGCCGGGGGCGGGCGGTCCGGCAGCCGCCGCGGCCATGCCCGCGCGGCTCAGTTCAAGGAACCGGCCCG
>DNMS01000408.1:12757-13245 GCA_003488105.1 Rhodospirillaceae bacterium | reverse complement strand
ACCGGCGGCACACAGCGCAAGTATAGCTATCTGCAGCTGCGCGACGAAGTCGCCAAATTCGCGGGTGTGCTGGCGGCCCAGGGTGTCGGCAAGGGCGACCGGGTCATCATCTACATGCCCATGGTCCCGGAAGCGGCCATCGCCATGCTGGCCTGCGCCCGCCTGGGGGCCATTCATTCCGTGGTGTTCGGCGGGTTTGCTTCGAACGAGCTGGCCGTGCGCATCGACGACGCGGCGCCCAAGGCCATCGTCAGCGCGACCTGCGGGATCGAGGTCAACCGGGTGCTTGAATACATGCCGCTGCTGCAGGGTGCCATCGATTTGGCCAAGCACAAGCCGGACACGGTGATCATCCTGTCGCGCCCGGAATGCGAGGTGGATCTGGCTTCATACGGCTATTTGGATTGGGCCACGGAAGCAGCCAAGGCGGCCCCGCACGATTGCGTTCCCGTGGCGGCGACGGACCCGCTCTATATCCTCTATACCTC
>DNMS01000408.1:4618-12618 GCA_003488105.1 Rhodospirillaceae bacterium | reverse complement strand
TGCGTGCCCGTCAAGGCGACGGACCCGCTTTACATCCTCTATACCTCCGGCACCACGGGCGAGCCCAAGGGCGTGGTGCGCGACAACGGCGGCCATGCGGTGGCGCTGAAATGGTCCATGAAAAACGTCTATGACGCGGATCCGGGCGACGTCTACTGGGCGGCGTCCGACGTGGGCTGGGTGGTCGGCCATTCCTATATCGTCTACGCGCCGCTGCTGCAGGGCTGCACGACGATCTTCTACGAAGGCAAGCCCGTGGGCACGCCCGATGCCGGGGCCTTCTGGCGGGTCATCGCCGACCACAAGGTGAAGATCCTGTTCACCGCCCCCACGGCGTTCCGCGCCATCAAGAAGGAAGATCCTAATGGGGAGTTCCTGAAGAAATACGACATGTCCTCGTTCAAGATGCTGTTCCTGGCCGGTGAACGCACCGATCCGCCGACCCTGGAATGGGCCGAGAAGACCTTGGGCGTGCCGGTCATCGACCATTGGTGGCAGACGGAAACGGGCTGGGCCATCGCGTCCAACTGCATGGGTCTGCACCGCTTTCCGGTCAAGGCGGGCTCCCCGACCAAGCCGTGCCCGGGTTGGAACGTCCAGGTTCTCAACGAGGAAACCCATGAGCCGGTGAAGGCGGGGGAAATCGGCGCGATCTGCGTCAAGCTGCCCATGCCGCCGTCCAGCCTGCCGACCCTGTGGAACGCGGACAAGCGGTTCCGCGAAGCCTACCTGAACGAATATCCGGGCTATTACAAAACCGCCGACGCCGGCGTGTTCGACGAGGACGGCTATATCTCGATCATGGCGCGCACGGACGACATCATCAACGTGGCCGGGCACCGTCTGTCCACCGGTGGGATGGAGGAAGTCCTGGCCGCCCACCCGGACGTCGCCGAATGCGCCGTGATCGGCGTCGCCGACGAATTGAAGGGGCAGTTGCCCGTGGGCTTTCTCGTGCTCAAGGCCGGGGTGACCAAGGATGCCGCCGAGATCGTCAACGAGGTGGTGCAGCTTGTCCGCCAAAGGATCGGCCCCGTCGCCGCCTTCAAGCAGGCGACGGTGGTGCCGCGTCTGCCCAAGACCCGGTCGGGCAAGATCCTGCGCGGCACCATGCAGAAGATCGCCGACAACGAACAATGGAAGATGCCGGCCACCATCGACGACCCGGCGATTCTTGAGGAAATCACCAGCGCGTTGAAGGACATCGGCTACGGGGCGTCCCGCAAGGCCTAAGTCGTGCCATCATGACCTAACTGTTTTTCCCGTCTGGCCCATTGAGGGACAGCGCCGGATCGGGCATGGTGCGGGCAACGGGCGGCGCTCGGCCGCCTGAGGGTGCGCTGCGCCCGCTTCCCTAATCAAAATTTCGAGGAATCCGACCATGTATAACGATGTCTTGCTGTTCATCGACGGCGAATGGACCAAGGCGGCCGCGGGCCGCACGATGCCGATTGAAAACCCGGCCACGGGCGAAGTCATCGGCACCGTTGCCCATGCGGAACAGGCGGATCTGGACCGCGCCCTTGAGGCGGCGGACAAAGGTTTCAAGGTCTGGCGTCAAGTCTCGGCCTTCGATCGCGCCAAGGTGCTGCGCAAGGCGGCGGACCTGCTGCGCGAACGGGCCGACAAGATCGCCCCCCTGATGACCCTGGAACAGGGCAAGACCCTGCCCGAAGCCAAGGGTGAAATCCTGGTCGCCGCCGACGTCACCGACTGGAACGCCGAGGAAGCGCGCCGCACCTACGGCCGCATCATTCCGGCCCGCGCGGGCAACGTCTATCAGATGGTGATCAAGGAGCCCGTGGGCCCCGTCGCCGCCTTCACGCCCTGGAACTTCCCGATCAACCAGGCCGTGCGCAAGATCGCCTGCGCGCTTGCGGCCGGCTGTTCGATCATCGTCAAGGCGGCCGAGGAAACCCCGTCGTCGCCGGCGGAACTGATTCGCTGCTTCGCCGACGCGGGCGTGCCGGCTGGCGCCGTCAATCTGGTCTACGGCGTGCCGGCCGAGATTTCCGAATACCTGATCCCGCATCCGGTGATCCGCAAGATTTCCTTCACCGGCTCGACCGTGGTCGGCAAGCATCTGGCGGCCTTGGCCGGCACGCATATGAAGCGCGCGACCATGGAACTGGGCGGCCATGCGCCGTCCATCGTGTTCGACGATGCCGACGTCGACCTGGCGGTGAAGATTCTGAAGTCGAACAAGCAGCGCAACGCGGGCCAGGTCTGCGTGTCGCCGACCCGCTTCCTGATCCAGGAAGGTGTTTACGATCAGTTCGTCAGCAAGTTCACCGACGGCATGAAGTCCATCAAGGTCGGTGACGGCATGTCCGCCGACAGCCAGATGGGTCCGATGGCCAATCCCCGGCGCATCACCGCCATGGAAGAATTCATCGGCGACGCCGTGCAGAAGGGGGCGAACCTCAAGACCGGCGGCAAGCGCATCGGCAACAAGGGCAATTTCTTCGAGCCCACGGTGCTGACCGACGTACCCCTGGATGCCCGCATCATGACCGAGGAACCGTTCGGCCCGGTCGCCGTGATCGCCCCGTTCAAGGGCTTTGATGACGTGATCGCCGAGGCCAACCGGCTGCCCTTCGGCTTGGCCGCCTATGCCTATACGGGATCGGCCAAGACCGCGCAGGATTTGGCGACCAGTGTGGAAAGCGGGATGATTTCCATCAACCACCACGGCATCGCCCTGCCGGAAACACCGTTCGGCGGCGTCAAGGATTCGGGCTACGGGTCCGAAGGCGGCACGGAAGCCATCGAAGCCTATCTGAACCCGAAGTTCGTGACCCAGGCGAGCCTGTAAGGCCCGCCCGGACTTCTTGCGACGGAGCATGGAGAGACCCATGACGGATCTGACACAGGCGGGCGGCGACGTCCTTGCCCAATCCCACGACCGGGCCAAGGGGCACTACGACGATATTCGGGGCCGTAATCTGGCCCTGGATATGACCCGCGGCAAGCCGTCGGCGGCGCAGTTGGACCTGTCTGACGCGCTCTTGACCAACGTGACGGCGGAGGACGTGCGCGACGACGACGGCACGGACCTACGCAATTACGGGGGCCTTGCCGGCACCCCTGCCTGCCGCAAGTTGTTCGGCGAATACCTGGGCGTGCCCGCCGATCAGGTCGTGATCGGCGGCAATTCGTCCCTGCAGATGATGTACGGCGTGCTGGCCCGGGCCATGACCTTCGGCGTCGTGGGCGGGAAGGGGCCGTGGCGGGACGAAGGGGCGACGGTGATCTGTCCCGTGCCGGGCTATGACCGGCATTTCGCGATCTGCGAGGAACTGGGCCTGAACATGGTGTCCGTCGACATGAAGGACGACGGGCCGGATATGGATGCGGTCGAGGAACTGGTCAAGGACCCCAAGGTCAAGGCCATCTGGTGCGTGCCCAAGTATTCCAACCCGACGGGGGCGACCTATTCGGACGCCGTCGTCGAACGCCTGGCTAAGATGAAAGCGGCGGCGCCCGATTTCCGCATCCTGTGGGACAACGCCTATGCCGTGCATCATCTGGGGCAGGGGTTAGACGATGTCGCCGACATCCTGACGGTCTGCGAAGCGGCGGGCTGCCCGGACCGGCCGTTCATCTTCGGCTCGACCTCCAAGATCACGTACGCGGGGGCGGGCATCGCCGTGTTCGCCGGCTCCAAGGCCAACGTCAAGGATGCCCTCGACCATCTGTTCTTCGAAACGATCGGCCCGGACAAGGTCACCCAGTTGCGTCAGGTCAAGTTCTTCAAGGACATGGACGGCATCCTGGCCCATATGGACGGCCACGCGAAGCTCTGTGCGCCCAAGTTCAAGGCCGTGGACGACGCGCTGACCAAGCATCTGGCGGGCAAGGGCATCGCGACCTGGACAAGACCCAAGGGCGGCTATTTCGTCAGCCTGGACGTGCTCGACGGTTGCGCCAAGGAGGTCATCCGCCTGGCCGGCGAGGCCGGGGTCAAGCTGACTCCCGCCGGGTCGTGCTTTCCTTATGGCAAGGACCCCAACGATCGCAACATCCGCCTGGCGCCGACCCTGCCGCCGCTGGAGGAAGTGGTCCAGGCCATGGACGTGGTCTGCGCCTGCGTCGAACTGGCTTGCCTGAACAAGCTGGCCGAAGACGGGAAATAACCGCCGGGCCGGTCAGGACGCCTGATCAAAGAACCGGCGTCCCGCGTCCGATTGGCCATAGGCATCGACCAGATCCCAGATGTGCGCTTCGATGAGGGCGCGGGCGCCGTCCGCGTCGCCGGCTTCCATGGCGGCCAGTATCCGCGTGTGTTCGGCGACGGACCGGGGCGGCAGATGGGGGATGTTGGCGAGCACGACCTGATAACGCCGGAAACGGATCTTTACCCGGTTGTAGGTTTCCACCAGCAGGCCGTTTTGCGCCGCGGCGACCAGGGCATCATGGAATTCCGCCGCCAAGGCGTAATAGCTGTCGTAATCCTCGGCCCGGATCAATTCTTCCAGGTCCGCGTTCATCTTGCGCAGATCGGCGAAGGCCGTCGCCGGTTGTTGCCGGGCCGCCGAGGCGGCGGCAAAGCCCTCGATCGCCATGCGCAGGTCGAACAGTTCGCGCAATTCGCTTTCCGACAGGGGCGTGACGACGGCCCCCCGATGGGGTTCCAGAATCAGCAGTCCCTGGGCCGCCACGATGCGCAGGGCCTCACGCAGCGGCACCCGACTGACATTGCAGCGTTTCGACAGGGCGTGTTCCACGAGACGTTCGCCGGGCGGAAAGCGGCCGGCCACGATTTCACCTGAAATCCATTCGGCAAGCCGCTCCGGCAATAGGTCCGGGCGGGGAAAGTCGGTGGGGCCAGATGCGCTGCTCATGTCGTTCTCTTGATAGGTCGCCGCCGAGCGTTATGAAAGCATTATATATTTTCTAATTGACTAATTGTCTAACAATATTAAATTCCCGGTCAGCCTGTCGCGAAAGACGCGGGCAACAACGATCTTGGGAGGGCGGAATGGCGCTACCTTTGGACGGAATCCGCGTGCTCGACCTGACGCGGGCCCTGTCCGGTCCGTTCTGCACGATGATCCTGGGGGATCTGGGGGCGGACGTTCTGAAGGCGGAGCCGGTGGGCGAGGGCGACATGTGCCGCGCCTGGGGGCCGTTCGATCACGGCATCGGCTGTTTCTTCCTGTCCGTGAACCGGAACAAGCGGTCCCTGGCCGTGGATTTCCGCAGTGATGGTGGCCAGGCGGTGTTGCGTGACCTGGCCCGCGAAGCCGATGTCCTGGTTGAGAATTTCAAACCGGGAACCATCGAAAAGCTGGGCCTGGATTACGACAGCCTAAAGCAGGACAATCCGCGCCTGATCCACGCCACCATCACGGGGTTCGGTTCCGAAGGGCCTTATGGTACCTGGCCCGGGTTCGATCAGATCGCCCAGGGCATGTCGGGCATGATGAGCCTTTCCGGTGAACCCGACGGCGCGCCGACGCGCCTGGGCGTGCCCTTGGCCGACCTTGTGTCGGGCATGTGGCTGTCCACGGGCATCACCGCCGCCATCCATCAACGCACGGCGACGGGGCAGGGGCAAAAGGTCGATACCTCGCTGCTGGCCTCTGTCGTCGGCATGCTCTGCGTCCAGGGCCAACGATACCTGAGCCTGGGGGACGTTCCCGGCCGCATGGGCAACGAACATCCGGTGATCTACCCTTACGGCGCCTTTCAGGCCTCGGATGCCCTTGTCAACATCGCCGCTGCCAACCAGACCCAGTGGAAAAAGCTCTGCGACACCTTGGGGCTCTCCGAATTGGTGGACGATCCCGACTTCGCCGACAACACGGGACGCGACCGAAATAGGGCCCGCTTGCGTGGTTTGTTGAACGGGAAACTGGCGTCCAAGACCGCGATCGAATGGTCCCATGAGCTGATGGAAGCCGGCATTCCCGCCGGGCCCGTCTACGACCTGGGGCAGATGTTCAACGACCCCCAGGTGGCGCACGCGGGAATGGTGGAAACGATCAGCCATCCTGTCATTGGGGACCTGAACCTGCTTTCCAATCCCTTGCGCCTGGGTGAGGTCGGGCCGAAGACCGTGCGGTTCGCGCCGCCGGCCCTGGGCGAACACAGCACGGCGGTTCTTGCGGATTGGGGGATCGCCCCGGACCGCATCGAGCAGCTTATCAATGATAAATCGATCGAGAACAGCACAGCGAGGATGACATGACTTCATCTCCCAGCCTTTCCTATGTTGCCCTGGTTTCCCGCGATGTCCCCGCCGCATGCGAAGTACTGGGGGGTGTGCTCGGGCTGGCGCGGACCGACTGTGCCCTGGGTGGCGATACCGTGCCGGTGTTCGCCGTCGGCGACGCGGCCCTCGCCCTGTTCGAGCCGGGCGACCCCTTCGTCCACGAAACGGACCGCACCGGCGTGCATCACATCGGCCTGTCCGTCGATGACCTGGACGGGACCACCGCGCGCCTTGCGGCGGCGGGCATTTCCGCGCGCGACGCGGGCCGGCCGGGCCTGGCCGGCGGGCGCCATGTTGAACTGGACCCGGACGACACCGTCGGGGTCCGGACCTGTCTGGTCGATCCCTTGACCATCGACAGGTCGGCGTCGCCCCGGATCGAGCGCATCGACCATTTGGGCGTCGCCAGCGCCGACAACCGGAAAGCCATCTCGGTGTTCACCGATACGCTCGGCCTGCCCATCGAGAGCCAGCAGACGGACATGGAAGTCCAGACGACGGTCGAAAGCTTCACTTCGGACAAATACGGCGTCGTCTATCACAGCCGCCCGCCCCGGCCCGTCGGCGGCCTGCGTGTCGCCTTTCTGACGGCGTGCGACTGCGAGTTGGAGTTCCTGCAGAATTTCGATCCGTCCCACGGGGCGGAGATTGCCCATGGCGCATCCGGCACGACCCGGCAGGACCAGGGGGCGATTACCAAGTACATCGAATCTCGCGGCCAGGGCCTGCACCACGTCGCCCTGAAGTCACCGGACATCAACGCGACGCTGGCCGCCCTCGGCGACGCCGGATGCACCATGATTGATACCGTGGGGCGGCCGGGGTCGCGGCGGGCGCTGATCGGGTTCATCCATCCCAAAAGCCTTGGCGGACTGCTGCTCCATGTCGTCCAGCGTGACTGAGCCGCTGGTCCGCGCGGCGGAACGCGCCGGTGTCCTGATCCTCACCATCGACCGTGAGCAGGCCGGGAACTCGATTTCCCGCGACACGGCCCAGGCCATGCGCGACGCCCTGGACGGCACGGCCGGCAGGACGGACCTGCGCGGCATCGTGGTGACCGGCGCCGGTGACCGTTTCTTCTGCACCGGGGGTGATTTGAAGGCCTATCGCGCCATTTCCTCGCCCGAGGAACTGGCCGAGACCTTCGGCGTCGTTCGCGGTCTGCTCGACGCGTTCGAGGCCCATCCCCTGCCGGTCATCGCGGCCATCAACGGCTATGCCCTGGGCGGCGGTGCGGAACTGGCCTTGGCTTGCGATCTGCGGTTCATGGCCGGGGATGCGAAGATCGGCCTGCCGCAGGCGCGGCTCGGCATCATTCCCGGCTGGAACGGCGCCGAGCGCCTGATGCATGTGGTGGGATACGCCCGCGCCATACGCATGTTGCTAAGCTGCGAGCAGTTGTCCGCCGGGGAAGCCCTGGACCAGGGGCTGATCGACGCGGTGGCTGTGGGCGAAGACGTCGTGGACCATGCCGTGGGATTTCTCACCGCCATGCCGGCGGCGCCCCTGGCGGTATCGGCGACCAAACAGGCGCCGCGCGCGGCCGCGCGCGGCGAGGGCCGGGCGGCCGGAGAGGCGCTTCTGGAAGACTTGTGGTTTTCCGAGGATCACCGCGAGGCCGAGCAGGCCTTTGCCGAAAAACGCGCCGCCGTCTTCAAAGGACGGTGACGGAACGCCGGTGCGGAATCAATCCTGGGCACCCTCGGTGGCCGGTGCATTTTCCGTGGTCGGCCAGACGGATTCCGCGCTGGGCTCGGGTGCCGGGGCGGGTTCGGGCGGTGCC
>DNMS01000408.1:475-4402 GCA_003488105.1 Rhodospirillaceae bacterium | reverse complement strand
CCAGTGCGAACGGTCGCGCACGGACATGATGGTCGGCTTGGTCGTGCCGATCAGTTTGGAAATCTGGCCGTCGGACATTTCCGGATAGTTCTTCACCAGCCAGGCGATGGCGTCGGGCCGGTCCTGGCGCTTGGCCACGGGGGTGTAACGCGCACCCTTGGTTTTCTTCGGCAGGGGCAGGGACGGCTTGGCGGCTTTCAGGCTGGCCGTGGCGTCGCCTTCGCAGCGCTCCAGTTCCTCTTGGGTCAGTTCACCGGCCTGCACGGGGTCGAGCCCCTGCATTCCGATGGCGACTTCGTCGTCGGCGATGGCCTGAACTTCCAGTTCATGCAGGCCGCAGAATTCGGCGATCTGCCTGAAGGTGAGGGCCGTGTTCTCCACAAGCCAGACGGCTGTGGCCTTCGGCATCAACGGACGCGCCATAATTACCTTCCCATTCGGTGTTGGATTTCGGGATTGTCTTAATCGACCAGCACGCCCCCGCGCGTACGGGGACGCACCGGAACTTGCGACGTTATATAGGCACAAGGGCCCTCGGGTCAAAGGATCAGATTGATTTTGGGGTCTATTCCGCAACCTGAAACACGATTTTCCCGATGTGCTGGTTGGATTCCATCAATTCGTGGGCTTCGCGCGCCTGATTTAGGGAAAAAGTCTTGTAAATCACAGGCTTGACCTCACCCTTTTCGATCAGGGGCCAGACGTTTTCGCGCACGGCCTTTGCGATCACGCCTTTTCGTGCGACCGACTGGGCCCGCAGGGTCGATCCGGTGATGGTCAGACGCTTCAGCATCAGCGGCATGAAGTTGATTTCGGCCTTGGCCCCCTTCATGAACGCGATATTGACCAGGCGGCCGTCGCGATTGAGGGATTTCAGGTTCTTTTCGATGTAGTCGCCGCCGACCATGTCCAGGATTACGTCGACGCCCTTGCCGCCGGTGAAGTCCTTGGCGGCCGCGACGAAGTCCTCTTCCCGGTAGTTGACGGCGCGCTCGGCGCCTAGGTCCAGGCAGGCCTGGCATTTTTCGGCACTGCCCGCCGTGGCGATGACCTTTGCCCCCAGGCGGCTGGCAACCTGGATCGCCGTGGTGCCGATGCCCGATGTGCCGCCGTGCACCATCAGGGTCTCGCCCGGCTTCAGGTCGCCGCGTTCGTACAGATTGGTCCACACGGTGAAGAAGGTTTCCGGCAGGGCCGCCGCCTCGACCATGGACAGGCCCTTCGGCACCGGCAGGCATTGTTCGGTGGGGGCCGTGACGTATTCGCCGTAACCGCCGCCCGCGACCAGGGCGCAGAGCGCGTCGCCGATCTGCCAGCCTTCGGCGCCGTCGCCCAGGGCGGCCACGGTGCCCGACACCTCCAACCCCGGAATGTCCGTCACGCCCTCGGGCGGGGCGTAATGGCCCAGGCGCTGCACCACGTCGGGGCGGTTGACGCCGGCGGCGGTGACACGGATCAGGACCTCGCCCTTGGCTGGGGCGGGGACAGGGCGACTAGTCGTGCGAAGCTGTTCCGGGCCGCCGGGTTCGGCGATTTCGACGCAGGTCATTTCCGTGGGCAGGGACATGGGGCTATCCGTTCACTAGTGGGTTTTCGAAAGGCCCCTTCACCTAGTAGATTGAGGCCCCAAAGCGCAAGAGGGGATGACGCCATGGCCATGGACACGGACGATCTGGAACCGCAGAAGAAAAAGCCGGACCTGAAGAACCTGGAGGTGATGTCGATCGAGGCGCTGAACGACTATATTGCCGATCTGGAGGCCGAAATCACGCGTGTGCGCGAGACCATCAAGGCCAAGGAAGCCGCGCGCCAAAGCGCCGACAGCTTTTTCAAGTCCTAGGCTTCTGCGGTTCTGCCGCCGCCGCGCGGGCAGCGGTCATCGCGCGTCTTTTGCGCCGCGACGCCATGAACATCAGCCAGCCGACAGGCCCCAGGAACAGCACGATGACCAGCCAGCCCATGCGCGGGCTGAACGGGCAGGTCGCCCCGTCCTCGGCCGGCTTGGCCGGGGAAATGGCTTTCGACAGGGCAACATGGATCAGCGGCAGGACGAAGCCGATCACGATCACGGCCCAGGCGGCGGCAGGCGACATGGCAACTCCTCTGCGCAATTCCTCTGCTTTCGATTAGGAGAAACTTAACACCCGGACGATAGGCTGCAAGCAGGACACGAGGCGAAAGTGTCCTTTACTTCTATGCCTCCCTGAAAACTCGACGGCCGCCCTCCCAACCCGGGGGCGGCTATTTTTATGTCAGGACGGCGACGACATCGTGAATTCCGGGGGACAATTCCCCGTTGTCAATAACCCTTTGCAGTTGACGGGTATAGGACGTCTGGCTACGCTCCCCTTGTCATTCAGGCGAGTTTGACAGGTGTGAGGCATATAAAATAATTAAAGGGCCGCTGGGCAAACCGGCGGCCCTTAATCAATTCCGGCCCTGCCCGCGGGCCCGAGACCACGACGAAAAGTCCCGCCCGCCATGGCCGATGCAACGACCCCCGAAACCCGCGATGCCTATCCGCATGTCCTGGCGATCCAGACCCGGTGGATGGACAACGACATCTACGGCCACGTCAACAACGTGACCTATTACAGCTACTTCGACACGGTGGTGAACAGCTACCTGATCGACGCGGGTGGTCTGGACATCCACGACGGCACGGTCGTCGGCTTCGCGGTCGAAACGACCTGCCGGTTCTTCAAGCCCGTGGCCTTTCCGGAAAAATTGGCGGCGGGGCTCAGGGTCGGCAAGCTGGGCAATTCCAGCGTTCGCTATGAAATCGCCATCTTCAAGGACGGCGAGGATACGGCCGCCGCCGCGGGCCACTTCGTTCATGTCTTCGTCGACCGCCGGACGGACCGCCCGACGCCGGTTCCGGCGGCCATTCGCGCGGCCTTGGAAAAGCTCGTGGTCGGGGACACGGGCGGGGACGGCGGACAATGAACGGGGATGCGCCCGATCCACGCGGGATGCGGCTGTCGGCCTATCCCTACCGCATGGAAATCCCGACCCGGTTCGGCGACAATGACATGCTGGGCCACGCCAACAACGTCGCCTACAACCGCTATATCGAGGCCGTGGTGACGCAGTTCCAAATGCAGGAAGCGGGCGTTGACTATGCCAGGCACCGCATTGCCCCGGTCGCCGTGGAAACGCTCTGCCGCTTTCACCGTTCCCTCAGCTATCCGGAAATCGTCCATGCGGGGCTCCGCGTCGGGCGTCTGGGCAGTTCCAGCGTCACCTTCCTGATCGGCCTGTTCGGTGAGGGCGACCACGACGCCCCCGCCGCCACGGGCCATTTCATCCATGTCTATTCGGACCGGGACGCGGAAACCGCAGTGCCCATGCCCGCCGCCGCCCGCACCGTCTACGAACGGTTCCGTTGAGCCGGCAAAAGAAAAGGCGCACCCGGTTTCCCGGGCACGCCCTTTCCGTCTGACATAACTGCGTGAGTTTAGGCGGCCTTGCGGCTGAACAGCTTCTTCTGTCCGCCCGCGATCTCGATCTTGCGGGGTTTCTTTTCGTCCGGAACGACGCGTTCCAGTTCGATGTGCAGAAGTCCGTTCTCAAGGGCGCCGCCCTTGACCTCGATATGGTCGGCAAGCTGGAAGCGGCGCTCGAACGCGCGGCCGGCGATGCCGCGGTGAACGTAGACGACGTTCTCGTCCTGCCCATCCGCATGCTTGCCGGTGACGATCAGGGTGCCGTCGTTGACGGTGACCTCAAGATCGCTCTCGCCGAAGCCGGCGACGGCCATGGTGATCCGGTAGGTATCTTCGCCCAGTTGTTCGATGTTGTAGGGCGGGTAGGAATTGCCGTCGTCATGGCGCATGGCGCTGTCGAGTAGCCGTTCGAGACGATCAAAACCGACGGAATGACGGAACAGGGGGGTGAAATCGATGGTACGCATAACCAAGTCCTCCT
>DNMS01000408.1:0-417 GCA_003488105.1 Rhodospirillaceae bacterium | reverse complement strand
ACGCATAACCAAGTCCTCCTTGAACGAAGCGATATGGTGCCCGCCAGCGCGAGATGCCGTTCAGGACCGCCGCAATGGCCGGTCCGACGAACCGCGCGGGTCGAGCGGTTCAAATCTTGCGGGCCCCGTCCGGGCACCCGCTTCCAGGCATGAGATAAGTTTGGGGAAAATGCGCCGCAAGTCCCGGGCAGAAATTTTTTCACCGGGAAATATACGGAAAGTCAGAGGGTTAGGAGGCCTTGGCCGCGTTGCCGGACTGCCACATGACCTCGTAGAGGTTGACGTCCCCATCGAAGCCCTTCATGGCGAAGCCGCCCGCCGATTTGAAGGAAATGCCCTTTCCGGTGCAAATCCCGCGCACGGTTTCCGATACGAAAATCTGGTCGGCCTGAGCCTTGTCGACGATGCGCGCCGCCA
>DNMS01000247.1:2424-3560 GCA_003488105.1 Rhodospirillaceae bacterium | reverse complement strand
TAAAGGATCGGCACGCCGGTCTTGGGGTGCGGGCGGACCACGGGATGGATCACGTCCGGATGGGCGGCTTGCTGTTCCGGCGTCAGGGTCGGCGTCGCGCCCAGGGTGTTCCAGCCCCAGCGATGGGTGCAGGTCAGGCCGTCCAGCCGCGCCTTGGTCTTGTCCGGCAGGGTCGCGTAGGCGGCCCGCATGTTGGCGACCATGGTATCCCCGCCCTTGGACGGCAGATGCGTGGAATACAGGAAGATGGCGTCCGACGGATTGACCTCGTAGGACAGGTCCGAATGCCAGAACGCCCCCGCCGGCTTGGGCGTGGTGCGGCTTTCCGCCGTGCCCATGTTCTTGGCGATGATCGAAACCTCGAACCCGTCCGGGTGGTGGTACTGGTTCAGAATGTGCGGAACCAGCGGGCCGAACCGGCTGCCGAAATCGCGCAGCCAGGGCACGTTTTCCTCCAAATCGGGAATGACGATGGCGATATGGTCGAGCATGGCCTGCTCCACCGCGCGGAAATCGTCATCGGTCAGGGGCTTTCGTGAATCCAGACCGTGGATTACGGCGCCCATGGGGGCGTCCAGGGGTTCGATCTTAATCGTCATGAATGGGCCTCCGTTGCGTTTTTCCAAACTATATCATTCCGCTGCCCACCGGTTCCAGAAATGGAAAACAGACCAAAATAATCATACCCCTGTGTGGTGTTCGCTTGGTGGTATGCCAGATAATCCACTACTCTGTCCCGGGAAGTGCCTTGGAGGAGGTGATATGGGAGAGGTGCCGATGGCCATCAGCCACGGTCCGGCGATGAGTGCGGTCGAGGGACCGTTTGCCGAACAGACATGGGATTTCACGACCCCCGCACTGCGCTGGCTGCTTGATCATTGGCTGGAAAAGCGGGGCGATCGGGATTGCCCGCGCTGGCGCGACATCGACCTGCCCTCCATGTACAAGTATGCGCCCAACATCGTCGTCAAGGACGCCGTCGACGGCGGCCGTGATTTCCGGGTCCGGTTCTGGGGCACGGCCGTCACGGAATGGCTGCGGATCGACGCGACGGGCAAGCTGCTGAGCGAGTATTTCCCCGCGAACGGGCGGGAACGCATCCTGGAATCGCACCGTCAGGCCTTGACCGGCGACAT
>DNMS01000247.1:1249-2347 GCA_003488105.1 Rhodospirillaceae bacterium | reverse complement strand
ATACCGGTCCGCCGCTGGGGCATCAGCGTCTACCCGGAGCGCAGTTATGTGGCGTTCGAAACCATCACCCTGCCCCTGGCAAACGATGCGGGAGAACGCGCCCATATTATTTCCATGAGCCTGTACCGGATGGTCGATACGCACGCTTGATCCTTCTGCGTCGCGTGTTCCGCCCCTTGGACGTTTAGAGTCCGAAAGATAACCTTTTCGCAATTATGCTGAAAGTCAGCCCCCATCGCGTTGACCGGCGGCGAGCCGTAACCCAATGGGTTGTCCCGCGTGCATTATTAGGTCTAAAATCAAGTTCTTGGGGTGGGGAGAGCCCAGGTGGGAGGCTCTTCTATGTCGATATCGCGCAGCAACTGCGCATCGCGCAGCGCAACATTCTTTTTCGAACAGACGCAATCCTTTGATGCCTGGGAGCTTCGTTGGTTGCTGGAGTACTGGCAAGGCCTGTGCGACGGCTCCGACTGTCCCCGGTTGATCGATGTCGGTCTGCCGGCCATCGCGCGCCAAGCGCCGAAGATCATCGTGCGTGACGCCATCGACGGAGGGCGCGATTTCGTCAACCGTTTCTGGGGCAGCGAGTTGCGAACCTGGCTTGGATTCGACGGCACGGGTCAGCGAATATCGGAATACTTCCCGCAGCACGCCCGCGGCGCCATGCTGGACTCCCAGCGCCTTGCCCTAACAAGCGATATGCCTATGCGCCGCTGGGGTGTCACCGCCTATGCCCGCCCCAATTCGGCGACCTATGAGGCGATCGACCTGCCGCTCGCGGACGATGACGGTGCCAGGGCGCATGTGTTGTCGATGTACGTGTACCGCTCCGATTTTCTGGGCGCTCAGCCCGATCCGGCACCGTTGCCCGGCGAGGTCGGGAACGCCGCGTCCTGGCCCCCGCGAAGCCGCCAAAGCGCGGAACCCTGAGGAGCCTCCACCATCTCGACGGTCAGGGTTTCCCCGGGCCGCACGTCCACCACCAGCCGGTTATTGGCCGCCATATAGTAGGGCAGCGGCCCGCCGGGGATGGCCGCCTGCGCCGGGCGCACCAAGGGCTCTAGCCCGGCGATGGTATGGTGATGGCCGCCCATGTCC
>DNMS01000247.1:0-1132 GCA_003488105.1 Rhodospirillaceae bacterium | reverse complement strand
GTGATGGCCGCCCATGTCCAGAACCTCGCCCGCCTTGAATTCGCGGGTCGCGCGGCCGACCAGATCGAACGCCGGCCGGGGTGTGCGCCCGCTGGTCGGCATGCCGCCCTGTGCCGCGGCGATGATCGAAGCCGCCGCCTCGATCCCCAACAGATGCACCGGGTTATGCAACAGGCCGTAATTGCCGCAGGAACTGACCGGGATTCCCTTGGCCTTGATAACCTGCCAAGTCTCACGATCAGTACAACGCACGATCACGAACACGCCACCAGCCAGGCTCAGCTCATCGAACCGGCGCAGGCAGTTAACGATGTCGACCACGCCGCCGCCCGCTTCCATCAGGATGCCACCCTCGGTTTCCGGCCGGAACACGTCGGGCAGTTCCACGGTGCGCGCCAAAGGCGCATGGAAGGCGTCGAAATCCGGGCGCAGGCCCGTGGCGTTGCACACCAGCATCATCTCGCACAGATCCGGCACGGATTTCAGCGCCGTCGGACCCAGGGGCGCCGCCCGGTCGGCCAGAACCTCGGGAATATCAGCGCCGTCCAATTGCCAGTTGTCGGCGAAATCCGGCACGGCAAAGGTCTGACCGTGGTAGCTGAGCTCGCCCTTGGCGCGATGCCAGACCACATCGTACTCGCTGGCCTTGCCGGCCATCACGACCTCAAGCCCCAGAAGCTCGGCCCGCGAAATCAGGCCGATCAGCAGGCTCGGCTGGTCACCATCCGGCAGGGTGTAGACGACGCCCTTATCCGCCGCCAGCTTGGCCAACCAAGGGCCACAGACCGACGCTATTTCCTTCGACGCCAGGACCAGATGCTTGCCGGCCAGGATCGCCGCCTCGGACACCGCCGCCGCGGCCTCCGGCGCGCCCGTGGCCTCGACCACCAGGTCGATGTCCGTATCTACCAGCAGAAGACCGTCCGGCACCACGGCGACCTTGCCCGCCATCATGGCGTCCTGTGCGCTGGCCGCATCGCGGCAGATCTCGATGCCGTCCCCGGCCACGCCACAGCGCAGCAGCACGTTGACCGCCCGGTCCGGATCGATGTCCGCGACCACGGGCACGTCGATGGCGGGATGACCAAGGGACTGAGTGATCAGGCTGGTGCCGAATTCCCCGGCACCGACC
>DNMS01000014.1:915-2833 GCA_003488105.1 Rhodospirillaceae bacterium | reverse complement strand
TGGCCCATATGGGCGCCGACGTGATCAAGGTGGAAATTCCCGGCAAGGGCGACGACACGCGCGGTTTCGCGCCGCCCTACCTGAAGGACGGCGAGGGCAAGGACACGGACCAAAGCGCCTATTTCACCTGCGCCAACCGCAACAAGCGCTCGATCACCCTGGACCTGACCAAGCCCGAGGGTATTGAGTTGGCGAAGAAGATGATCGCCAAGTCCGACGTGCTGGTCGAAAACTTCAAGACGGGCGGCCTCGCCAAGTACGGCCTGGGCTATGAGCAGCTGAAGGACGACAATCCGGGCCTGGTCTATTGCTCGGTCACCGGCTTCGGTCATACGGGCCCCTATGCCAACCGGCCCGGATACGATGTGCTGATCCAGGGCATGGGCGGCTTCATGAGCGTCACCGGCGAACCGGACAGCGATCCGCAGAAAGCCGGCATCCCCATTTCCGACCTGATCGCCGGCATGTACGCCGCCGTCGGCATCAACGCCGCCCTGCGTCACCGCGAAGTCACCGGCGAAGGTCAGCATATCGACATCGGCATGCTGGACACCACCGCCGCCATTCTGTCGATCCAGGGGGCGAATTTCCTGGCCACCGGTCAGAACCCGCCGCGTCTGGGCAATGCGCACCCGAATATCGTGCCTTATCAGTCGTTCGCAACCGCCGACGGCGACATCATCCTGGCGGTCGGCAACGACGGCCAGTTCCAGCGTTTCTGCAAGGTCGCCGGCTGCGATAACCTGGCCGAAGACCCGAAATTCGCGACCAACGCCAACCGCGTGTCGAACCGGGACGAGATCGTCGCGTTGCTAAAACCCATCATCGCCGCCAAGCCGTCGGAATTCTGGCTGACCGAGCTGGAGAAGAACAACGTCAGCTGCGGGCCCATCAACCGCCTGGATCAGGTGTTTGCCGATCCGCAGTTCCTGGCCCGCGGCATGCGGCTCGACATGCCGCACCCGAAGACCGGCAGCAAGCCGGTCAGCATGGTCGCGAGCCCGCTGAAATTCTCCAAATCGCAGGTCGACTACCGCATGGCGCCGCCGGTTCTGGGCCAGCACTCGGAAGAGGTTCTGGGCGAGGTCCTGGGTCTCAGCCCCGACGAGGTCGCGGGCCTGCGTGACCGCGGCGTGATCTGACGCGGCGGCGGGTCGGGGCAGGGGAGCGAAACGACATGCAGCGCAAATCGTTCCTCGGCCGCTCCGCCCTCGGCACCTTCCACGAGGTCGTCTATTGGCAGTGGGGACCGGCCGACGGCCCGGTCTTGCTCTGCGTTCATGGCCTGACCCGCAACGGCCGCGACTTCGACGCGGTGGCCGAGCGGTTTTCCGACCGCTGGCGCGTCGTCTGTCCCGACATCGTGGGGCGGGGCGACAGCGGGCGGCTGATCGATCCCCTGCAATACGGCTATCCCCAGTATCTCGCCGACCTGACGGCCTTGATCGCCCGGCTCGACGTGGACAAGGTCGCCTGGCTTGGGACCTCCATGGGGGCGTTGCTGGGCATGATCATGGCGGCGGGGCCGGGCACACCGGTCGAACGCCTGCTGATGAACGATGCCGGGCCGGTGGTGACCAAGGACTCTCTACAGCGCATCGCCGCCTACCTGGGCACGGCGCCGGATTTCGCCGACATGGCCGAGGCGGAATCCTATATCCGCGTGGTTCACGCGCCGTTCGGTCCCCTGACCGACGCACAATGGGCGCATCTGGCGCGCCACAGCGTGCAACAAGCGCCCGGCGGCGGACGGCTGGTGCTGAAGTACGACCCCGGCTTGGCCAAACCGTTCCAGAGTGCGATCGACAACGATCTGGTGCTGTGGCCCGTGTGGGATGCGATCCAATGTCCGGTCACCGTGATCCGAGGTGCCCAGTCGGACCTTCTGCGGGCCGATACTTTGGCCGAGATGCAGACT
>DNMS01000014.1:430-757 GCA_003488105.1 Rhodospirillaceae bacterium | reverse complement strand
GCTTTGGCCGAGATGCAGACCCGGGGCCCTAAAACGACCGCCTACGAAATTCCCGGCGCCGGCCATGCGCCGGCCTTGATGGACGATGTCCAGCTGGATCTGGTCGCGAATTGGCTCGCGGCCTGAACCGGCCCGAATTTATTCAGCGGACACATACCTTTGTCTGTATTGAAAGTCGCCGAGCCGACGAATACTATGCAGCCATATTAGGGATCGGTCAGACGCATTTTCGCGCAAGACCGCCGGAAATCTGGGAGTGTCGATAGTGGCTGAAGTTCAGGCTGTAAACTCGTCCCGCGCGCTGCGCGAAGCGGAAACCCGCGAACT
>DNMS01000014.1:0-205 GCA_003488105.1 Rhodospirillaceae bacterium | reverse complement strand
GATTTCGTGACCTTCCGGGTCAAGAAGCAGTTGTTCGGCATTCCCGTGCTGATGGTTCAGGACATTCTGTCACCGGATCGCATCGCCTCGATCCCCCTGGCGCCACCGGAAGTGCGTGGCTCCATCAACCTGCGCGGCCGCATCGTCACCGTCATCGACGTACGCGTGCGGTTAGGCTTGCCCAGCAGCACGGAAGCCTCGGAAA
>DNMS01000324.1:4043-9101 GCA_003488105.1 Rhodospirillaceae bacterium | reverse complement strand
GGTCGACCGAGCCCCCAGGATCAGGGAGGGAGAATAGTGATCGCAGGTCGCCGTGCCAAGCGGGGAGCAATCCGATACTGCGTGGACGCGTCCCTGGGAGGACATCATCGGCAGCGGCGTTCAATCAACTGGCATATGGTATACCACAGACCACTTGAGCACAACAAGGATTGTCATCCGCGGCATTTATCCCCCGTCCCGGCCCCGCACGCGCTTGCGGGTCTGGGGCGAACCCGTTAAACGAAAACGCAGACATCGGCCATGAAACCCTGGCCCGAACCATCCGACCGACACAGCCCGCCCGCCCCCTGTTCGGCGGGTTGCAGAGCACACGAGGCCCCCATGACCGCCGCCATGACCCCAGCCCAGGAAACCGCGAAACTTCTGCTCGACATCAAAGCCGTGAACTTCCGGCCGCAGGAGCCCTACATGTTCACCTCCGGCTGGGCCAGCCCGGTCTATATCGACTGCCGCTGGGTCATTTCCTTTACCGAGGCACGGCGCCGGATCATCGAACTGGGGGTCGAGATGCTGCGCCGCGACGCGGGCCTGGACGGCGTCGACGCCGTCGCCGGCGGCGAGACCGCGGGCATTCCCTATGCCGCCTGGATTTCCGAAGCCGCGTCCAAGCCCATGCTTTATGTGCGCAAAAAGCCCAAGGGCTTCGGCCGCGACGCCCAGATCGAAGGCAATCTGGTCGAAGGCTCCAAGGTGCTGCTGGTCGAGGATCTGGCCTCCGACGGGGCGTCGAAACTCAATTTCGTCCACGCCATCCGCAACGCCGGCGCCGAATGCACCGACGCCTTCGTCGTGTTCTTCTACGGCGTGTTCAAGGGCGCCTTGGAAACCCTGGAGAAAGAGGGCGTGACCCTGCGCTATCTCGCGACCTGGAAAGATGTATTGCAGGTCGCCGAAGATGGCGGATACTTCGATGCGGAAACCATCGCCGGGGTGCGCGCGTTCCTGGACGATCCGGAGAAGTGGTCCCTGGCCCACGGCGGACGCGGCTACGACGACTGACGATCTAGGGAGACTCCATGCGACCGGCCGGCCCTGTCCTGAAATCACTCCTTATCGCTGCCCTTGTTCTGCTTTGCGCGGCATCGCCCGTTCGCGCGGCGGAGCGCGACCAACTCACCATCGGCATCACCCAGTATCCGTCGACCTTCCACCCCAACATCGACAGCATGGTGGCGAAATCCTACGTCCTAGGCTTCACGCGCCGGCCGTTCACCGTGTTCGATCAGAACTGGCAATTGGTCTGCATGCTCTGCACCAAGCTGCCGACCCTCGAAAACGGCCTGGCCGTGCCGGAAACGGCACCGAACGGCAAGAAGGGCATCGCCGTCACCTATACCATCCGCGCCGATGCCGTATGGGGCGACGGCACGCCGATCACGACCAAGGACGTCGAATTTACTTGGCGCGCGGGCCGACACGGCAAGACCGGCATCCTGCCGATCGAATTCTATCGCTCCGCCTATAAACTCGACACCAAGGACGACAAGACCTTCACCCTTCATTTCGACAAGCTGACCTTCGACTACAACGCGATCAATTCCTTCAACCTGATCCCAGCCCATGTCGACGCGGTCAACTTCGACGCCGATCCGGTGAACTACAAGAACAAGACCGCCTTCGACACCCAGACCACCAACGAAGCGCTCTACTTCGGCCCTTACCTGATCACGGAAACCCAGCGCGGCAGCTACATCGTCCTGGAACGCAATCCGAAATGGTGGGGCAAGCCGGGGGCGTTCAAGCGCATCGTGGTCAAGGTCATCCCCAACACGGCGGCGCTCGAAGCCAACCTGCTGTCCGGCAACATCGACATGATCTCGGGCGAACTTGGGTTCACGGTCGATCAGGCCCTGCGCTTCGAAAAACGCCACGGGCGCAAGTTCCGCATCCTCTACAAGCCTGGCTTGGTCTATGAGCACATCGACCTGAACCAGGACAATCCCCTGCTGCAGAACCGGGACATCCGCCACGCCCTGGTCTACGCCATCGACCGTGAGGCGATTTCCCAGCAGCTGTTCGGCGGCCGCCAGCCGGTCGCCCAGTCATCGGTCAATCCCCTCGACTGGGTCGCGGCCGAGGATATTCCGAAATACACCTATGATCCCAGGAAAGCCCTGGAACTTCTTGTAAGGGCTGGATTTACCAAGCTGGTTCAGGGCGTGCGCCACCATAAGGACACGGGCGAAGCGCTGCGCTTCGAATTCATGACCACGGCCGGGTCCAAGGCCCGCGAGCTGGTCCAGCAGGTCCTGCAAAGCCAGTGGAAGGCCGTCGGCATCGACGTGCGCATCAAGAACGAACCGGCCCGCGTCTACTTTGGCCAGACCGTGACCCAGCGCAAGTTCACGGGCCTGGCCATGTATGCCTGGTCGTCGGCGCCGGAAAGCGTGCCGCGCACGAGCCTGCATTCCGCCCATATCCCGACCGAGGCCAACGGCTGGGCCGGACAGAACTATCCGGGCTTCAAGAACGCGGAAATGGACGAACTGATCGAGAAAATCGAGGTCGAACTGGACAAGCCCACGCGCAAGAAGCTGTGGCGCCGGCTGCAGGAAATCTACGTCACCGAACTGCCGGCCATTCCCCTCTACTTCCGGGCCGAGACCTTCATCATGCCGCCCTGGCTGACCGGCGTCGCCCCCACGGGCCACCAGTACCCGTCCAGCCTGTGGGTCGAGGACTGGGGCGTGAAATAGGCGCGGACGGTTTATGCCTCCAAAGCTCGGAGGATGACGGCAAGAACGCCTTCCAGGTTCGCCATCACCTCGTTGTTCCAGACACGCAGGACGCGGAACCCTCGTGCCTGCAACGCGCGAGTGCGCGCTGTATCGGCTTCCGTCCGCTCGCTGTGCTGACCGCCATCAACCTCGACGATCAATCCACGTTCCACGCAGGCGAAGTCAGCCACGTAGGGCGGGATCGGGTGTTGGCGGCGAAACTTATGGCCGGCCAGTTGGCGGTTGCGCAGCGCCCGCCACAGGCGGCGTTCCGCATCCGTCATGGATTTGCGCAGGCGGCGCGGTAGTGTCGTCATGAAGGTTCCCCCTCACCCTACCCTCTCCCCCAAGGGGAGAGGGGTCGATTTTCGCCATATCTGCCCCTCCCTTCAAGAGACGAGAGGCGACACAGTTTCGGGCAAAGACCTCCCTCTCCCCCTTGGGGGAGAGGGCCGGGGTGAGGGGGACGCCCACTTTCTCTGGCCCCCCGCCATGCGCCGGACTACCCTCCCCCCATGCTTCGTTTTATCAGTGAACGCCTGATCCAATCGGCCGTCGTTTTGGCGGTGATGTCGTTCGTCATTTTCGGGCTGATCGGCCTGATGCCGGGCGATCCGGTCGATCTGATGATTTCCGCCGATCCGGACCTGACCTCCGCCGACGTCGCCAAGCTGCGCGAGATTTACGGCCTCGACCGCCCCGTGGCGGAACGCTACGGCAACTGGCTGCTCGCCGTGCTGCAAGGCGATTTCGGGTTTTCCCGCCTGTTCGCCAAGCCCGTGTTCGATATCCTCGGCCCGGCCCTGGGCAATACCCTCATGCTGCTGGGCATCAGCCTGACCCTGGCGCTCTGCATCGGCCTGCCGCTGGGCATCTGGGCCGCCGTCCGGCCCTATTCCCTGCGCGACTATTCGGTCAATCTGTTCGCCTTCGCCGGTATCTCGATCCCGTCGTTCTGGCTCGGCCTGTTGCTGATCATTCTGTTCGCGGTGATCCTGGGCTGGCTGCCGGCGGGCGGCCTGGGCACACCGGGCATGGACGGCTGGTCGGACAAGCTGATCTATCTGGTCCTGCCGGCGGCCAGCCTGACCCTGGCCAGCGTCGGCGGCCATACCCGCTATATGCGCGCCAGCATGCTGGAGACCTTGCGTCAGGACTATATCCGCACCGCCCGCGCCAAGGGCCTTTCCGAACGGCGGGTCGTGCTCGGCCATGCGCTGCGCAACGCCTTGATCCCGGTAACCACGATCATCGCCCTGGATTTCGGAACGTTGTTTTCCGGCGCGCTGATCACGGAAACCATCTTCGCCTATCCGGGCATGGGCAAGCTGACCTACGACGCGGTCATGGGCAACGATTTCAACCTCGCCCTGGTCTGCCTGCTGCTGGCCACCTTGGTAACGCTGGTCGGCAATATCCTGGCCGATCTCGCCTATGCCTGGCTCGACCCCCGCATCGGCTTCGAAGGCAAGCGGCAATGATCAATTCAACCGCCGCCGCGACACCGCTTGCTCTCGTTACCCGCCGGTTCCTGCGCCACCGCCTCGCCCTGGTCAGCGCCGGGGTGCTGGTGGTGCTGGCGGCGGCCAGCCTGCTCGCCCCCGTGGTCGAAGACTGGCTCGGCCTCGATGCCAACGCGGTCGACCTGTTCAACCGCCTGGCCGCGCCCAGCGCGGCCCATCCACTGGGCACGGACGAGGCCGGGCGCGACGTGCTGCTGCGCCTGCTGTACGGCGGGCGGGTGTCGCTGTTCGTCGGCATCGCGGCGGCCCTGACGGCGGCGGTCCTGGGCACGACCGTGGGGCTGTTGTCGGGCTATTTCGGCGGGCGCCTGGATGCGCTGTTCATGCGCGTGACCGACGGGGTCATCGCCCTGCCCCTGCTGCCGCTGTTGATCGTGCTGGCGGCCATCGACCTGCAGAAGCTGGGGTTTTCCGCCGAGGCCGCGCAGGCGGAAAACATGAGCCTCTATCGCATCGTCGTCATCGTGGCGCTGGTCGGCTGGACCACCGTGGCGCGGCTGGTCCGCGCAACGGCGCTGTCCTTGCGCGAACGGCCCTTCGTGCTGGCGGCGCGGGCCCAGGGGGCATCGTCCTTCCGCATCATGACCGTGCACATCCTGCCCAATCTGGCCTCGCCGATCATCGTCGCGACGACGCTGTCCGTCGGCAACGTGATCCTGCTGGAATCGGTTCTCAGCTTCCTCGGCCTCGGCATTCAGCCGCCCCTGCCCAGCTGGGGCAACCTGCTGACCAACGCCCAGGAACTGATCTGGGACGCCCCGGCGCTGGCCGTCTATCCGGGGCTGGCCATCTTCGTC
>DNMS01000324.1:3588-3782 GCA_003488105.1 Rhodospirillaceae bacterium | reverse complement strand
TCGCTGGAGCGCGGCAAGCGCTAGACGACCACGTCACGGTTTATAATCTTTGAATGTGTCTGCGGCACGACGTAATCTGGCGAAAACGCCATCCTGGGGAGACCTCCAAAATGCACCTGTTACGCACCCTTGCCCTTACCTGTGCCCTGCTTTTCTTGTTGGCTGCGGCCCTGCCCGCCGCCGCCGAGGAAGTC
>DNMS01000324.1:0-3457 GCA_003488105.1 Rhodospirillaceae bacterium | reverse complement strand
GGCCCATAACGACATGGAAACCCTGAAGACCCTGCGCGGCGTGCTCAACGACCGGGGCCTCAATACCTTGGCCATCAACCTGTCCCTTGCCATCGACGACCGCCACGGCATGTACGACTGCAAGACCCCGCACCGCCACCGGCATCTGGACGCGCTTGACGAGATTTCCGCCTGGATGGATTGGCTCAAGGGCCAGGGCGCCGGGCCAGTGGTTCTGTTCGGCCATTCGCGGGGCGGCAACCAGGCCGCCCGCTATGTCGCAGAGCGGGGGAATGGGTTGCTGAGCAAGCTGGTCCTGATGGCCCCCGCCACCTGGAGCGCGGACAAGGCCGCCCAAGGGTTCGAAAAAGCGCATGGCCGTCCCCTGGCACCGGACCTTGAAGCCGCCGAAGCAATGGCCAAGGCCGGCAAGGGCGACGCGCTGTTGGACAAGCCGGGCCTGCTTTACTGCCCGACCGCCAAAGTGTCGGCGGCCAGTTTCGTCAGCTACTACCGGCCGGACCCGCGTTTCGACACGCCCGCGATCCTGGGCGAAATCAACGTGCCGGTCCTGATCATGGCGGGGTCGAACGACACCGTCGTCGCCGACCTTCCCGCGAAGATGGCGGGCAAGGCGGATGGGACGCGGATCACGTTCAAGGTGATCGACGGCGCCGACCATTTCTTCCTCGACCTTTATGCCGAGGACGTGGCCGACGCCATGGAGGCGTTCATCATCGGAGGGTGAGGCCGGACAGCCCCCTACCCGGCCCCACCGCCCCGTTAGTGGGACATCACCACAGGTACTGTCTGATGCGACAGCACCACGTTGGTGACCCCACCCAGGATCAGTTCCGACCAGCGGGCATGGCCATAGGCCCCCATCACCATCATGTCCGCCGACATGTCGGCGGCGCGGGACAGCAACAGGTTGCCGACGTCGAGTTCGTCCGAGGTCACATGGCTGGCCTCGACCTTTACGCCGTGGCGCGCCAGATGGGCCGCGATGTCCGCGCCCGGATCACGTTTCTCACCAGGTGTCTTGGTCGGATTGGCGACCATGACGACGACCTTCTCCGCCGCCTGCAACAACGGCAGGGCATCGTGTACGGCACGGGATGCCAATGGGCCTTCGTCCCATGCGACCAGAATCCGCTTGCCGGCAAGGTCGCCCGAATAGCCATGGGGCAGCACCATCACCGGCCGCCCAGCGGTCAGGATCAACCGGTCCGGCAGGTCGCGGTCACCAGGGAACAGGCTTTGCGCCGGGTCAGGCTGACTGACGATCGTCAAATCCGCGTAGCGGCAGTGAAAACCGAGCACCCGGCCTTCGTCGCCTTCCTGCTGCCGCCATTCCACGGACAGGCCGGAATTGGCGGTCGCCGCCTTGAACGCCGCCTCGGCCCGGGACGCGGCCTCTTCAGCCGAAGCGCGTTGGGCTTCCAGCACTTCGGCGGTGATCTGCACTTCGGCATAGGCGGGAATGTAGGGGCGCGGCACGGCGTAGACCCCGGCCAGATGGGCACCGTGCGCCTGGGCCAGGGACATGGCCGCTTTCAGGCGACGGTCCGATTCCGCGTTCAGGTCGATATGGACAAGAATATCTTTTAGGGACATTTAATCCTCCCGTGATGAATGGGCATGCCGCCATCAAAGCCCCGACCGTCACCGCGGAACATGACCTGCATCAAGCGCCGGGAAAGATTTTCGTCTTCGCCATTGCTCTCCGCCGCATCCCTGGACCAAACTGCGCGCGCCGATCCCTCCCACAGCCCAATCGATCAGGATTTCCCCATGACCGCGTCCCGTCCCGCCCCCGGAAACTCCCCCGCCAGCCGCGACATCGCCTATCACGTCCACGGCTACACCAACCTGGCGAAGCACGAGAAAGTGGGGCCGCAGATCGTCAGCCGCGGCAACGGCATCCACATCTACGACGACGCAGGCAAGGAATATATCGAAGGCCTGGCGGGCCTGTGGGCGGTATCGCTGGGATTCAGCGAGCAGCGCCTGGTCGACGCGGCGACGCGCGAACTGTCGCGCCTGCCCAACTACCACGGCTTCGCCCATAAAACGCCGGACGTGACCATCGACCTGGCGGAAAAAATTCTGGAACTGGCCCCCGTGCCCATGTCCAAGGTGCTGTTCGCCAATTCAGGCTCGGAAGCCATCGACCTCTCGATCAAGCTGGTGTGGTACGTGAACAACGCCCGCGGCCGGCCGGAAAAGAAAAAGCTGATTGCGCGTCAGAAGGGCTATCACGGCGTCACCGTGGCCAGCGCCAGCCTGACCGGCCTGCCCCACCTGCATGGTGATTTCGACCTGCCGATCGCCCGGGTGCTGCACACCGACTGCCCGCACCACTACCGCTTCGCCGAGGATGGCGAGAGCGAAGAAGCCTTCGCCACGCGCTGCGCCGAAAACCTGGAAAAGCTGATCCTGGACGAAGGCCCGGAAACGGTCGCCGCCTTCTATGCCGAGCCGGTCATGGGGGCCGGCGGCGTGATCGTACCGCCCAAGGGGTATTTCGAGAAAATCCAGGCGGTCCTCAAACGCCATGACGTGATGCTGATCGCCGACGAGGTCATCTGCGGCTTCGGGCGCACCGGCAACATGTGGGGCACGACGACCCTCGGCATGAAGCCCGACATGATGACCATGGCCAAGGCCCTGACCTCAGGCTACATCCCCATGTCGGCCCTGATGATCTCGGAAGAGATCTACCAGGACCTGGTCAAGCAGAGCGAATCCTTCGGCGTGTTCGGCCATGGATCGACCTATGCCGGGCACCCGGTGGCGGCGGCGGTGGCGCTGGAAACCCTCGCCATCTATGCGGAGCGCGACATCGTCGGCCATGTCCGCGCCGTCTCGCCCGCCTTGCAGCAAGGCCTTCGCGCGTTCCAGGACCGGCCATTGGTCGGCGAGGTCCGGGGCCTCGGCCTGATCGGCGCCATCGAACTGATCAAGGACAAGACCACCAAGGCGCCTTGGCCCAAGGAAACGGGGATCGGCGCCAAATGTCAGGAATACTGCTATGATGAGGGATTGGTGCTGCGCGCCGTCGGTGATTCGGTTGCGTTCTGTCCGCCGCTCATCGCCACGGCGGCGGATGTGGACGAAATTCTCACCCGGTTCGACCGCGCCCTGAAGAAGACGGAAACCTGGGCGGCGCAACAGGCCGGATGACACCGCGACCGCGCCGCCTGTGACCACCGCTGGACAGACTCTCGACTTGCCCATAAACTTGCGACTCATTCGCAACTCATGAAGGTGCCGATACCGTGTACGCCGACAACACCCTGACCCCTCGTGAAGCCGTGCGCCTTTGCGCGCTGGGCACGCTGGCGTCCGGGCCGCGGCGCTACAGCGATCTGGCGGGGGAAATCCGCCACTTCACCAGCCATGTCCTGGGCCCGTCCCTCGACGTCATGGGCACGTCCATCGAGTTGCTGAAATATGAAGGCCTGGTCACCGCGAC
>DNMS01000174.1:11014-15801 GCA_003488105.1 Rhodospirillaceae bacterium | reverse complement strand
ATGGGCCTCATCTATGTGAACCCGGAAGGCGTGAACGGCAAACCTGACCCGGCTCGCACAGCGAAAGACGTCCGCGAAACATTCAAACGCATGGCGATGAATGACGAGGAAACAGCTGCGCTGACAGCCGGTGGCCACACAATTGGTAAGGCACACGGTAACGGCGCGGCCGAAAATCTCAGCCCGGAGCCTGAAGGCGGCGAGCTGGAATCCATGGGTATGGGCTGGCTGAACACCAAAGGCCGCGGCGTTGGTCGCGATACGCTGACAGGTGGCCCGGAAGGTGCTTGGACGAAGAACCCTACAAAGTGGGATGGCGGCTATTTTGAAATGCTGCTCGACTATGAGTGGGAACTGACGAAATCACCGGCTGGCGCACAACAATGGAAGCCTGTGAACATCTCAGAAGACCACATGCCGGCAGATGTTGAAGACCCATCCATCAAAACCATGCCGCTCATGACTGACGCGGACATGGCGATGAAGGTCGACCCGATCTATCGCGAGATCATGGAGAAATTCCGTAACGATCACGAGTACTTCTCCGACTGTTTCGCACGCGCTTGGTTCAAGCTGACTCACCGCGATATGGGTCCGAAAGTCCGTTATCTCGGCCCGTGGGTACCATCTGAAGACCTGATCTGGCAGGACCCGGTTCCCGCCGGTTCCAAAGGCTACGACGTCAATGCGGCCAAGTCGAAGATCGCCGCAAGCGGTCTGACGGTGGCCGAGATGGTTGCCACCGCCTGGGACAGTGCCCGCACCTATCGTGGCTCCGACATGCGGGGCGGGGCCAATGGTGCCCGCATCCGTCTGGCGCCCATGAAGGATTGGGACGGTAACGAGCCGGCCCGCTTGGCCAAGGTTCTGGGGGTGTTGGAACCCATTGCCGCGGACGTCGGCGCCAGCGTCGCCGACATGATCGTCCTGGCCGGGAATATCGGCGTCGAACAGGCCGCCAAGGCCGCGGGCGTCGAGGTCACGGTGCCCTTCGCGCCGGGCCGCGGCGATGCCTCGCCCGCCGATACCGACGGCGACTCCTTCGACGTCATCGAACCGGTCCACGACGGCTACCGCAACTACCTGCAAAAGGATTACGCCGTCAAACCGGAAGAGCTGATGTTGGACCGTACCCAGCTCATGGGCCTCACCGCCCCGGAAATGGTCGTGCTGGTCGGCGGGATGCGGGTCATGGGCACCAACCATGGCGGCACCAAGCACGGCGTCTTCACCGACAACGAAGGCGCCTTGACCACCGACTTCTTCGTCAACCTGTGCGACATGGCCTACACCTGGAAACAGGCAGGCAAGGATGTCTACGAGATCCGCGACCGCAAGACCGGCGCGGTCAAATGGACGGCGACCCGCATGGACCTCGTATTCGGGTCCAACTCGATCCTGCGGTCCTATGCCGAAGTCTACGCCCAGGACGACAACAAGAAGAAGTTCGTCAACGACTTCGTCGCCGCCTGGACCAAGGTGATGAACGCGGACCGCTTCGACCTCGCCGCCTGAACCGGCGCCGAAAGACGGTCTTGAAGACAACGGGCGGGTCCCTCAGGGCCCGCCCGTTTCTCTTGTGCGATTGATGCCCATTGCGTCAGGCCGCCCTCTCGAAACCGCACGCCCCTCGGGCCGGACGGTCTATATCTCAAGTCCAGGGTGTGCGTTTCATCACTTTTCCCAGGAATTCTCTATATTATTTTGATATCGAAATAAGAAGGGGGAACCCCATTGAGGAAAGGACCAAGACCATGACGAAGCTCCTTGTATCGGACGACAACCCCAACGGCGCCAAGCTGGAGGACATTCTCCGCATCCTGCGCAATGACATCATCGCGCGCTGCAACGTCTCCGTCGAAACCCATGAACGGGAGACGGAGAAAGTCGTCGCCAACAACATGCGCATCCTCAACCTGCTGACGGAATGCATCGACCTGGCCGAGGTCTCGACCGACATCCTGGTCCAGGCTTACGGCGTCGAACAGGCCGCCAAGGGCATCGCCCGGCGCCCCGAGGGGAGCCAGAACGCCTCGGCCTAACCGTGCTTAGGGATGGCTGGCACCCGTCCCCGCGAGGGAAGCCCCGTCCCCGCAAGGGAAGCGAAGATACCGCCGGCGTTATGCCTTAAACCCGACAGGGTCTGTCATTTAAGAAGCTCTGTACCGCGACATATCGGCGAAGGCCGCGACCGCGGCACTGGCGATGACCGTTTCGTAACCCCTCTCCGGGTAAGGAACGTTCAAGCCGCCCTTGACGACGCGGACCGATGCGCGGCCGTGCGGCAGCAGGGCCTGCACCGCGTCGATATCGACCGCCGAGGGGTCCTGCACGCCGATCGTCACCTCGACCGTCATCTCAGTGTCCGGGTCCATGCCCAGTTCGCGCATGAACGACAGGCTCGAATGGTGGATGGCGTCATCGACGGCGCGGCACGCGGCTTTCGTGTAATTGCCCCCACGCAGCGACACGCCGGAGCCCATTTCCAAAATCACGCGATCCAGTTTCTTGCTCATTGGGCGGCTCCCAGAAGTTCATCCGAAACCTCCATGCGGACCACGACCGCCGCATGGGCCAGCAAGGTTGAATCCGTGCCGTCCGGTGTCACGATCTCCAATCCGCCTTCCTTGCAGGTCACGGTGATCTGACCGTAGGGAAAGACCGCCGCGACGGCAGCCTTGTCGATGGTCTCGGGGCGCGGTGCCCCGATGGTCACCTCGATCACCATGTTGTCGCGCGGCTGCCCAAGGACATCGGCGATCTGCAGGTAATTGCGCCACAGCGCATCGCGCACGGCGCGTTCAGCGGCCTTGGTGCTGTCCGCGCCGTGGATATCGGTCCCCTGCCCCATTTGCAGAACCATGCGTTTCAAGCTCACCGCAGCCCACTCCCTTTAAGTCATTGAAATAACTGGCGACCCCGGCAGGACTCGAACCTGCAACCTGCTGCTTAGAAGGCAGCTGCTCTATCCAGTTGAGCTACGGAGTCTCCGGCGGACATGGCGCCGGCAAGACGGCCCGGCGCAGCCCCATTCAGTGGGTCCAGACGCCGACCTTGTCGTAGGCGAAATTATCGGAATAGTTCTTCGGCTTGACGCGGCGCGTGTGCGGCTCGATCACCTTGTAGATCAGGCCGTTCTTCTTGGCGTAGTCGACGGCTTCTTCCTTGCTGTCGAACTTGAGCCGCAGCTGGCCACGGGTGTCGCCCGAGCCGATCCAGCCCATCAGGGGATCGGCGACGCGGGGTTCCGCCGGCTCGTATTCCAGTATCCAGCGCCGGGTTTTGCCCCGGCCGGACTGCATGGCGTTCTTCGCCGGCTGAAAAATGCGCGCTTCGCTCATCTTCCCAATTCCCATCCTGGCGCGGCCGGTTGCCGCGCGTCTTAAGGTCTTCTATGCGGCCATCAGGCCGTCCCGTCAACGGTCACATGGACGGACCCGGCGGCACGGCCCTGGGCCGCCTGCCTGGATACTGGTCGGGGCGACTGGATTCGAACCAGCGACATCGTGCTCCCAAAGCACGCACTCTACCAGGCTGAGCTACGCCCCGACGCGGTGGAAACCTATGATTTAAGCCTGCCCAAGGCAAGCACGCGGTTAGCGGAAGATCGCGTGCTCGACCCGGTCGCCGACACGGATGCCGAGCCGCGCCACCGTCCCGGCGGCGACTTCCAACACGGCGCGGTTGCGCTCCGGCGCCTCGATGGTGTCCAGCGACTGCGGCGTCGTGCGTTCGCGAATGAATCCGATGCGCCCATCCGCGCCGATGAACAGCATATCAAGCGGAATGAAGGTGTTGCGCATCCACATGGAGATGTAAATCTCGCGCCCGAAGTCGAACAACATGCCGCGGTCCGGTGCCAGGTCGCGGCGATACATCAGACCGAGGGCGCGCTGCGCGTCGTCGACCGCCATCTCGACCTTGAACGGGTGTGCGCCGTTCACCGTGTGCACGACCACTTCGGATTCGGCGAATCTGACCGCCCGGCCGTCCGCATGCACTGGCGTGCCGCCCAAAACGACGCAAAGCACCGCCAACACACCGGCATAACACAGGGCGGCGCGGCGCGTGATTTTCCACGATCTGAAAATCCTGTCGATCATTTCAGGCCCATCGCACCTATTAATAATACAGCTTCCGTAGATTTCCGCCGCCCTTGGTATACCAGCGCGAACGTCCTTGTTATTCCATGAAATTATGCCCATTTTGTTGTCACGTCGATGGCTTTGGGTGGTATACCTGAGCCTCGGATAACGTTGTGATCGGTGTCGCCCTTCAAAGGTGCGGTAACGCCGACCAGGGGAAGAACGGGGGAACGTTTCAGTGCTCCATGCGATCAGCCTTAGCATCGGCCTGGCCGCGCTCTGGTGGCTGCTGTCGGGCTATACGATTCCGCTGATCCTGGCCTTCGGCGCCGCTTCCGTCGCCCTGGTCGTGTTCATCGCCCACCGCATGGATGTGGTCGACCACGAAGGCCACCCCATCCAGGTTACCTGGCGCTGGCTGACCTACCTGCCCTGGCTGGGCAAGGAAATCGTCATGGCCAACATCGACGTGGTCAAGGCCGTGCTGTCGCCCAAGGGCCGGGTCCATACCTCGGTCCTGCGCACCAAGGCGACGCAGAAGACCGAACTGGGCCATGTTATCTACGCCAATTCCATCACCCTCACGCCGGGCACGGTGACCCTTGCCGTCGAGGACGGGGTGATGATCGTCCACGCGCTGACGCGGGGTGCCGCCGACGGGCTGAAGTCCGGCGAGATGGACCGCCGCTGCACGGCCGTCGA
>DNMS01000174.1:2104-10662 GCA_003488105.1 Rhodospirillaceae bacterium | reverse complement strand
TTCATCAAGTTCCGGGACATGGGCCATGGCGAACAAGCCACCGGCCCCGATGCGGGGGATATCTGACCATGGCGCTCCCCATCGATCCGATCATCTTCGACATTCTGACCTGGCTGTTCATTCTGCCGGGCGCGGCGCTGCTGATCATCGGCGGCATCGGCATGATCACCATGCCTGACGTGTTCGCGCGCATGCATCCGGCGGGCGTCATCGATACGCTGGGCTGCGAATTGATCCTGGTCGGCCTGATGTTCCAGGCCGGGCTGACCATTGTCACGGTCAAGCTCGCCCTGATCCTGGCCTTCATCTTCTTCACCAGCCCGACGGCGACCCACGCCCTGGCCCGCGCCTGCCTCAATGCCGGCGTCACACCCCGGGTCGATGAGGAAAAAAGCGCGGCCCTCAGCCGGGGAGGCCGACCATAGAAAACGTCATCATCATCGTCCTGATGCTCATGATGGGGGCCGTCGGCCTGGCCATCGCACGCATCCGTGACCTGTTCGCCGTGTCCATGCTGTCGGGCATCTTCTCGCTGATCGGCGCCGCCGCCTATGTGGTGCTGGACGCGGTCGATGTCGCCTTCACCGAAGCCGCCGTGGGCGCCGGGATCTCCACCGTCCTGATGCTGGGCACCTTGGCATTGACCACACGTAAGGAAAAACTGGGCGGCGGCAAAAGCAAGAGCACGACCGCGTTTCTGGTCGTCGCCGTGACCGGCGCCGTGCTGGTCTACGGCACCTTCGACATGCCCCGCTACGGCGACAAGATCGCCGCCATCCACCACCACGTGGTGCCCCGCTACATCGAGAAATCGGGCGAAGAAGTGGGCATGCCCAACATCGTCACCAGCGTGCTGGCCAGCTACCGCGGCTATGACACGCTCGGCGAAGTCTTCGTGATCTTTACCGCCGCCACGGGCGTGCTGGCCATCCTGGGCCGTGCGCGCCGGCGGCGCGAAGACGAGGAAGCGGATGAAGGCGGCTCCGGCACGAAGGGGGCCGCATCATGATGCACCGCAAGGTCGTTCTCCGCGTCGTCTCCAAGTTCCTGATTCCGCCGATCCTGCTGTTCGCGCTTTACGTTCAGTTTCATGGCGACTTCGGCCCCGGCGGCGGGTTTCAGGCCGGCGTGATCTTCGGTTCGGGCTTTATCCTCTACGCCATCCTGTTCGGCGTCGAGACGGTGAAACGGGTGCTCCCGCCCTGGTCGACGCGCCTGCTGCTGGTCGTCGGCGTGCTGACCTATGGGCTGACCGGGGTCGCGGGGCTGATCCTGGGCGGCAACTATCTGGACTACAACGTCCTGGCCCACGACCCCTTGCACGGGCAGCACTACGGCATCCTGATCGTCGAATTGGGCGTCGGCATCACGGTCGCGGCGGCGATGATCACGATCTTCAACGTGTTCGCCAGCCAGTCGGGCGGGGACTGAGGCCATGCAGGGATTAGTCGACATCTTCAAACCGCTTTACGACCTGTGGCTTTCCTTCGAAGCCTTCATGGTCGGCCCGGCGTCGCCCGGCCTGCTCGGTTACTGGATCGTCATCGCGCTGATGATGACCGGGTTCTACATCGTCATCGCCCATGACAACCTGGTGAAGAAGATCGTCGGCCTGAACGTGTTTCAGGTCTCGGTCTTTCTGTTCTACATCCTGATGGCCAAGGTCACGGGCGGCACGGCGCCGATCCTGGCCGAAGGCATCACGCAATATTCAAACCCCCTGCCCCATGTCCTGATCCTGACCGCGATCGTGGTCGGCGTTGCCACCACGGCCCTCGGCCTCGCCTTGGTCGTGCGCATCCGCAACGCCTACGACACCATCGAGGATGACGAGATCCTGGCCGTGGAAGAGGAGGAGGACAGGTGACCATCTTCTACACCTATTTCCTGTCGCTGCCCTTTGCCGCCGCGATCGAACCGCACCTGCCCATCCTGCAGGTCGTCGTGCCGCTTCTCTGCGCGCCGATCTGCGTGCTGCTGCGCGACGCCAAGCTGAGCTGGCTGTGGGCGACGATCGTCACCTGGATCACCTTCTTCATCGCCCTGGTCCTGCTGGGCAAGGTGTTGGCCAGCGGCCTGATCATTTACGAGCTCGGCAGTTGGCCGGCGCCCTGGGGCATCGAATACCGCATCGACGCGGCCAACGCCCTGGTTCTGGTCATCGTCACGGCAATCGCCGCGATCACCCTACCCTACGCCAAGGTAAGCGTGGAGAAAGAGGTCGCCCGGCCGCGCATCTATCTGTTCTATCTGATGTACATGCTGTGCATGACGGGCCTGCTCGGCATCACGACCACGGCGGACGCCTTCAACCTGTTCGTGTTCCTGGAAATCTCGTCCCTGTCGAGCTACGTGCTGATCAGCCTGGGCGGCAATCGCCGCGCCCTGACCGCGTCCTACCGCTATCTGATCATGGGCACCCTGGGCGCGACCTTCTACATCATCGGCGTCGGCATGATGTACATGATGACGGGCTCGCTCAACATGGCGGACCTCGCGACCCTGCTGCCGGCCGTCGACCATACGCGCACGGTATTGGCCGCCTTCGCCTTCGTGGTCATCGGGCTGGGGCTCAAGCTCGCGATGTTCCCGCTACACACCTGGCTGCCCAATGCCTATGCCTTCGCGCCCTCGGCGGTCACCGTGTTCCTTGCCTCGACGGCGACCAAGGTCGCGATCTATGCCTTGCTGCGCCTCGTCTTCACCGTATTCGGCGGCACCGACCTGTTCACCGGCACGGACATCAGCCTGATGCTGATCATCGTCGCCCTGATCGGCATGTTCGCGGGCGCCTTCGTCGCCATCTTCCAGACTGACGTGAAACGCATGCTGGCCTATTCCAGCGTGTCACAAGTCGGCTACATGGTGCTCGGCATCGGCATGGCCACCGCCGCCGGTCTGACCGGGGGCATCGTCCATCTGTTCAATCACGCCGTCATGAAGGGGGCCGCCTTCATGGCCGTGGGCGCCATGTTTTATGTCGTCGGATCGGTCCGGCTCAACGACCTTGCCGGCATCGGTAAACGCATGCCGGTGACCACGGCGGTGTTCCTGGTCGCAGGCCTGTCGCTGATCGGCACGCCGGTGACGGTCGGCTTCATTTCCAAATGGCAATTGGTGCAGGCGTCTCTCGCCCTCGGTTGGTGGTATGTCGCGGCAGGCATCCTGCTGTCGTCGCTGCTCGCCATCGTCTACGTCTGGCGAGTGGTCGAGGTCGCCTACCTCAAGGCCCCGCCCGAAGGCGCCGCCCGGCGCAGCGAGGCGCCGTTGCCCATGCTGGTGCCGATGATCGTCCTGGCCGCGGCCACCATCTGGTTCGGCATCGACGGCGACACCACCCTACGCATCGCCGGTGAGGCCGCCAATGCCCTGATGGGTCCCGCCTCGGGAGGCAAACCATGACCGGTCTTCTTGCCGGCTGGGCGCCGGGCGACGCCTTGGTTCTGGCCCTCGTCATTCCGGTCATCGGAGCCTTTCTGGTGTTGGCCCTTGGGCGTTGGGAAAACGCCCGCGACGGCGCCAGCCTGCTGACCGCCGCCTGCCTGTTCTACGTCGTCGCCCAGTTCTACCCCATGGTCGCGGCCGGCGGCCGGCCCGACATCGTGCTGTTCGACATGGTGCCGGGGCTGTCGATCCGTCTGACCCTGGAACCGCTGGGCATGATCTTCGCCGGGATCGCCAGCTTCCTGTGGATCGTCACCACACTGTACGCCATCGGCTACATGCGTGGTCATCACGAAGAAAACCAGACCCGGTTCTTCTTCTTCTTTGCCATCGCCATTGCGTCAGCCATCGGTGTCGCCCTCGCCGGCAACATGCTGACGCTGTTCGTGTTCTACGAAGTGCTGTCCGTCTCGACCTTCCCGCTGGTCGCCCATCACGGCACGGAAGAGGCCAAGCGCTCGGGCCGAATCTATCTCGGCATTTTGCTGTCGACCTCAATCGGCTTCCTGTTGTTCGGCATGGTCTGGACCTGGCAG
The DNA here is from genome assembly GCA_003488105.1 of Rhodospirillaceae bacterium. Next base: position 6,682 of record DNMS01000174.1, on the reverse strand, counting down.
ATCGCCGGAACCCTCGATTTCGTGCGGGGCGGCGTGTTCAATGCCGAACAGGCCCAAGGCCCGATGATCGCGGTCCTGCTCGCACTCTATGCCTTCGGCATCGGCAAGGCGGCGTTGATGCCGTTCCACCGCTGGCTGCCGGCGGCCATGGTCGCCCCGACCCCGGTCTCGGCTCTGCTGCACGCGGTTGCGGTGGTCAAGGCCGGCGTGTTCTCGGTCGTCAAGGTCGTCGTCTACATCTTCGGGATCGACATCCTGAACACAGCCCCCGGCACGGACTTCCTGCTCTACGTCGCGGGCTTCACCATCATCGCCGCCTCCGTCGTCGCGCTGCGCCAGGACAATCTGAAACGCCGGCTGGCCTATTCGACGGTGTCGCAGTTGTCCTACGTGGTCATCGCGGCGGCGATCCTGACGCCCATTTCCGTCGCCGGCGCGGCCATCCATATCGCGGCCCATGCCTTCGGCAAGATCACCCTGTTCTTCGCGGCGGGCGCGATCATGGTGACCTCGAACAAGACCGAGGTCAGCCAACTCAACGGTATCGGCCGACGCATGCCGCTGACCATGGTGGCTTTCGCCATCGGGGCGCTGAGCATGATCGGGCTGCCACCCACGGCGGGCTTCGTATCGAAATGGTTCATCCTGCAGGGCGCCGCCCAGGCCGAACAATGGACGGCGGTCGTGATCGTGGTCCTGTCGACCTTGCTCAACATGGGCTACTTCATTCCCATCGTGTATGCCGCCTTCATGAAACCGGAGGACCGGCCCGAGGATGCCGCGGAACACGCCAAGGCCGGAGATCACGGCGACGGCAATGATAGCCATGACGATCATGGTCATGACCACGCCATCAAGTACGATCACGGCGAAGCCGCCTTCCCCATGGCCTGTGCCATGGCGGTGACCGCAGGCATGACATTCATTCTGTTCCTGAAACCGGACCTGGTCGTCGGCCTGGCCCAGCAGCTGACGGGGATCGCGCCATGAGCGACAGCAGCCCGCGCCCCGAGGGTGGCGAAAAGCACTGGCTGGTCCGCCCCCGGACCATCCGCAATCTGTGGATCGGCGGCATCATCCTGCTGATCGCCGTGACCATGCTCGACATCGTCGTGCACAAGCACGTGCACTTCGGCATCGAAGGCAGCTTCGGGTTCTATTCCTGGTACGGCCTGTTGACCTGCGCCGCCATGGTCGTGGTCGCCAAACTGCTCGGCCTGTTCCTGAAACGGGAGGATACGTATTATGACGATGCCGATTGAGTGGCTCGCCCAGTATCCCTTCCCGCCGGCCCTGATCCTGATCCTGGGCGGTCTTCTGTTACCGCTGCTGCCCGCCAGCTTCCGCCCCGCCGCCGTGCTCGGCCTGCCGCTCGCGACGCTGATCGTGGGCCTCAGCATTCCCGATGGTGTGCTGCTCTATTATCCGTTCATCGGCTACGAACTTGAACTGGTTCAGGGCGACCGCCTGGGCCGGTTGTTCTCGACCATCTTCTCGATCATGGCTTTCGCCGGCGGGCTCTACGCCTTCCGCAATTCCAAGGTGATGGAGCTGTCGGCCGCTTTCGTCTACGCGGGCGGTGCCGTCGGTGTCGCTTTCGCGGGCGACCTGATCACCATGTTCGTGTTCTGGGAAATCATGGCGATCGGCTCGACCCTGGTCATCTGGTCGGCCCGCACCAAGGCCTCGCAAGGGGCCGCCATGCGCTATCTCGCGGTTCACCTGTTCGGCGGTGTGGTGTTGATGGCCGGCATCGTCGCCCATGTGGCCACCACGGGATCGATCGAATTCGCCGCGATCAAGCTGGAGGGCATCGGCGCCTGGCTGATGCTGATCGGCTTCCTGATCAACGCGGGCGCCCCGCCGTTTTCCAGCTGGATCCCAGATGCCTATCCGGAATCCAGCCCTTTCGGCATGGTGTTCCTATCCGCCTTCACGACCAAGACCGCGGTGTTCGTGCTGATCCGCACCTTCGCAGGGGCCGAAATCCTGATCTATGTCGGCGTCTACATGGCGTGTTACGGGATCATCTACGCGCTGCTTGAAAACGACATGCGACGCATCCTCGCCTATTCGATCGTCAACCAGGTCGGCTTCATGATCTGCGGCATCGGCATCGGCACGGAAATGGCGCTGAACGGCGCGTCGGCCCATGCCTTCGCGCACATCATCTACAAGGCGCTGCTGATCATGTCGGCGGGGGCCGTGCTGCAACAGACGGGCAAGCGTAAATGCACGGACCTGGGCGGCCTGTTCCAAAGCATGCCGCTGACCTGCATCTGCGGCACCATCGGGGCGCTGGCCATTTCGTCCTTCCCCTGGACATCAGGTTTCGTGTCCAAATCCATGATCAACACCGCCGCCGCCACGGAACATCTGGCCTTCGTGTGGTACGTGCTGATGGCGGCATCGGCCGGCGTGTTCCTGCACGCCGGGATCAAGTTCCCCTGGTTCGTGTTCTTCCAGAAGGATTCCGGCATGCGCCCGCCAGACCCGGCATGGAACATGAAGGCGGCAATGATTTTCTTCGCCTTCCTGTGCATCGCGCTCGGCGTCTATCCAGACCCGCTTTACGCCCTGCTGCCCTACACGGTCGACTACGAGCCCTATACCTTCGCCCATGTCGCCGAGATGCTGCAGCTGCTCCTGTTCTCGGGCCTCGCGTTCTTCCTGCTGCTGCCGATGATGAAGCGCACGCTGACCATCTCGCTCGACTTCGATTGGTTCTACCGGGTCGCTGGACCGTTCGTCGTCGGTCGTCTGGTGCAGGGATTGGCAGCCATCGGCACCGCCATCGAAACCTCACTGACCAAGGTGGCCGTCGATACGATCACGGTCATCCGCCGTCACCATGGGCCCGAAGGCTTCATGGCCAAGACCCTGCATCTTAGTTCGATGGTGTTCTGGGTTGTGGCCGCACTGGCCTTCGTGCTGATCCTGGACTTTGCCCGGGGCGTCTGACCGCTACTGTTCGTCGATGCGCAGGTTGACGTCCATTTCCTCGAGCCCGCCGCCCGAGCGCAGCCCCCGGATCGGGCACGCCGTGCCGTAGTCGAGCCCCAGCGCCAACCGGATGTAGGCATCCGTCGCACATTGATCGTTGGCCGGATCGAAGCTGACCCAGCCCAAGCCTTCGACCAGGGTCTCGGCCCAGGCGTGGCTTGCCAGATGGCTGTCATTGCCCTGACCCGCCGCCAGATATCCGGAGACGTAACGCGTGGGCAAGCCCAGGTGCCGGGCGGCGGCGATGAACAGATGTGCCTGGTCCTGGCACACGCCCTTGCCTGCAGCCAGCGCCTCTGACGCCTTGGTTTCCACCGTGGTCTGACCGGATTGGTACTGCACGGCCTCGGCCACCGCGGCCATCAGGGCATGGCCCGCGGCAAGCGCCCCCTGCGATTCAAGGGTCTTGGCAATCGGCTTGGCGAACTTTCGGATCGCGTCGTCGGCATCCGTGTAGTCCGTGGGCGTGAGAAAGATATAGGGCGGCAGCCCGTCGTCCATGGGCAGGATGCCGTTGGTATCCGACGTCATGATTTCGCCGCTGACGGTGACGCGCACCTCGTCGTGCTCTCCGTCAAAGGTCGCGACGTGGGCGTGATTGTCGAACCCGTCGGTCCAAGGCGTCAGACGCCCGCTCGCCGTGATCTCCCAGTGGCGGACCCGCTGGCACAGGTCGGCGCGCGGCGTCATCCGAATGTACTGAATTGAATGGGTCGCCGCTTCCGCGAACTTGAATTGGGTGACGTGTTTGACGGTCAGATGCATGACGCACTCATTGGATCATCAGGAAGTCTTTTTGGATTTGCAGGCTGAGATCGTGCAAGCCGGCGCGGTAATCTTCCAGGAACCGCGCCATGCCCGTGCGGTAGACGCGGTCGATGCGCGCCGACTGCAGCCGGTTCAGGAGATCGCGCGACTGTTCGAAACACCGCGACCGCGGGCGCAAGCCCTCGAGAACCTGACAAATCTCCTCGACACAGGCCATGACGGAACGCGGGATCTCCTCGTTCAGGGTCAGCAATTCAACGACCCGGCGCGGGTCGATCTGGCTTTTGTAGATTTCCCGGTAGGCCTTGTAGGCGTTGACCGATCGCAGCAGCGTGCCCCATTGGTAATAATCGAGGGTCGCCGTGTCCTCACGCGAAATGGGGCCCGTCGGCTTGAAGGTATGGGCGCGGGCGGCCAACAAGCGAATGGTGTTTTCCGCCCGTTCGATGAACACGCCCATGCGCCAGAATTCAAAGGCTTCACCGCGCCGCATGGTGCCATGGGCAACCCCGCGGAACAGGTGCGATCGCACCTTGATCCATTCCAAGAATTCGTGATGCCCCATGTCCTGCATGTCGGCATAGTTGGTCTTGGCAATGTCCAACCATGTGGAATTGATGGTCTCCCACATGTCGGTGGTAAGCACATGGCGCGTGGCGCGCACATTCTCGCGCGCCGACCAAACACAGGACCGGATGCTTGAAGGGTTCTCGCGGTCCAGCACCATGTAGGTCAGCACCGGATCGGTCTTGAAGGCATCGTACTTGGCAAGGTAGGCGTTGCGTTCGGCCTCGGACTGGAACAGCC
>DNMS01000174.1:0-1955 GCA_003488105.1 Rhodospirillaceae bacterium | reverse complement strand
GGCCTCGGACTGGAACAGCCCTTCCCACAGCCCCGCCTGGGCCCCCCGCCGCGCCGGCAGCAGGGACATGTGATACAGCCCAGTCAGCAGGCGCGCGGTATTTTCCGAACGCTCCATATAGCGCGCCATCCAGAACAGGTTTTCGGCGGTGCTCGATAACATCTCTGCGTCGCCCTCCCTATTCCTCTTCCTCGATGACGACCGGCGCTTCGAGGACCCAGGTGTCCTTGGTGCCGCCGCCCTGCGAGGAGTTGACGACCAGCGAGCCCGACTTCAGCGCCACGCGGGTCAGCCCGCCCGGCACCACGCGGGTCTTCTCGCCCGACAGAACATAAGGCCTGAGATCGACATGGCGCGGCGCGATACCTTCCTCGACCAGGGTCGGACAGGTCGACAGCGCCAGGGTCGGCTGGGCGATGTAGTTGTCCGGCTCCGCCTTCAGGCGCCGCTTGAAGTCGTCGCGCTCGGCCTTACTCGCCTTGGGCCCGACCAGCATGCCATAGCCTCCGGACCCGTGGACTTCCTTGACCACCAGATCGGCAATGTTGTCGAGCACGTACTTGAGGTCGTCCGGCTTACGGCAGGAATAAGTCGGCACGTTCTGCAGCACCGGCTCCTCGCCCAAGTAGAAGCGGATCATGTCGGGCACGAAGCAGTACATGGCCTTGTCGTCGGCGACGCCAGTGCCCATGGCGTTGCACACGGTCACGCGGCCGCTGCGCACCACGGACAACATGCCCGGCACACCGAGGGCCGAGTCCGGATTGAAGGCCAATGGGTCGATGAACCCATCATCGACCCGGCGATAGATCACGTCGACCCGCTTGGGACCTTCGGTCGTACGCATAAAGATGGAGCCGGAGTCCACGAACAAATCACGCCCTTCGACCAGTTCGATGCCCATTTCCATGGCCAGGAACGCATGTTCGAAATAGGCGCTGTTGTATTGCCCCGGCGTCATCAGCACGACCGTGGGATCATCCACGCCCAGCGGCGCCACGGCCTGGAGCGAGCGCAGCAGGTATTCGGCATAGCGATCCACCGGTGCGACCACGGACTGCGCGAACAGGTCCGGGAACAGGCGCATCATGGTTTCGCGGTTTTCCAGCATGTAGGACACGCCCGACGGCGTGCGCACATTGTCTTCCAGGACGTAGAAGGTCTTGTCGTCGACCCGCACCACATCGACGCCGGACACATGGGCATAGACCCGGCGCGGCAGGTCCAGACCCAGCATCTGCGGCTGGAAGGCTTCGTTGGTCATCACCAGTTCGGCGGGCACGATGCCGGCGCGGATGATTTCCTGTTCATGATAGATGTCATGCAAAAAGGCGTTCAGCGCGTCGACCCGCTGAATGGCGCCCCGTTCCAGGACGCTCCATTCCTCGTGGCTGATAATTCGCGGGATGACATCGAAGGGAATCAGGCGCTCGCCGCCCTCGTCCTCGCCATAAACGGTGAAAGTGATGCCAAGCCGGCGGAACAGCAAATCCGCCTGTGCGTGCTTCTGGCGAAGCCGCTCCAAGGACTGGTCGGTCAGCCAGGCCGAATAATCTCTATAAGCCGGTCGGATGTCTCCGTTCGCGGCGTGCATTTCGTCGAAGATTTTGGGTTTCTCTCTATCGGACAAGTTCACCCCGGGACTCAAGTTGCCATTAAACCGTAGAGCATCACTTGGTGCGGCGCAACAGAGCCGACGCCGATCCGTCATCTTTAACCAGTTGGCCCAGCGGGGTTTTCCGTGTAAGGCCGACGAAGGAGGATCGTCATGATCATTCGCCTTACGCTTGCGGCCTTTGCGCTCTTTTCCGCTGCCCCCCAAACCACAGAGGCCGCGGATCGCGCCCTGCCTCGGACCGAAATACTAGAAGAGGACTCCCACCCCCACGAGGTCCGGCCCGGCCAGGAAACCCGTTTTCATACCTTGCCCGCCGCAACACCGTCCTTGATCGACG
>DNMS01000138.1:3713-3990 GCA_003488105.1 Rhodospirillaceae bacterium | reverse complement strand
AAGCCAAATCAGCGAGCCAGGAAACCCCGAAAGACGACATCGCCATCCGGCCCTTGTGGCAGGTCGAGCAGGAATTGATCAATGCGGCGATCAGTCAATGCGACGGCAACGTGTCACGGGCGGCGGCGTTGTTGGAGTTGAGCCCGTCGACGGTATACCGGCGTCTGCGCGAGGCGGAGGAAAAAGCCGACGGCGGGGGATCCGACGCCGCGGAATAGATCCGCAGGCGGGCCATCGTCGAGGCTGTTAGCCGGATATTTCCTTCACGTAGGCCGCA
>DNMS01000138.1:1970-3621 GCA_003488105.1 Rhodospirillaceae bacterium | reverse complement strand
CTTCACGTAGGCCGCAAGGTCCGACTTCGCCGCATCCAGGGCGTGGATCAATTCGGCCACCAGGCGTTCGGCGGTGACGGGATCGCCGTTCTTGCTGGCCGTTTCCAATTCGGCGCAGAGCCGGCGGACCGAAACGGCGCCGAAGGTCGCGGAACTGCTTTTCAAAGCATGGGCTTCGGCGGCGATGCCGGCAAGATCGTCCGCCGCCATATGGGCGGTGATTTGGGCAATGCGGTTGTCGGCGGATTTGACGAAAACCTGGATCAATTCCGGGACTAGGTCGCGGCTTGTGTCGGCTTCAAGCGCCGCAAGGATTTGATGGTCGATCGGTGTCGAGGTGTTCGTCACAGCTCGGAGCCTAAGCCCGCGATGCGGCGTGACAGGGTCCCCAGGATGACGCGGAACAGATTGTCTCGGCGGACGGGCTTTTCCATACAGACATCAAATCCGGCATCCCGCATTTCGGCAAGACGTTTCGGTGATACGTCGCTGGTGATCGCAATCAATGGAAGATCGGCGTTGGCGTCGGGCAAGGCGCGGATCGCCCGCGCGGTTTGCAAACCATCCATTTCCGGCATGTTGATGTCGAGCAAGAACAGGTCCACAGGCTTTGCGCCGATGATGTCGAGCGCCATGCGCCCATTTTCCGCGGTGGTCACGGCGATGCCGGAGGATTCAAGCAGGCTGCCGAGAACCAGCCGGTTCGACGCATCGTCATCGGCAAGCACCACGTGCCATTCCAAAACGCCTTCATCATTGCCGGCGAGGCGGCTGTCGATCCAGCGGCTTAAATTCTCGAAATCGGCGTCACTCTGAAAACGGCTGCTGAGCGGTAATGCCTTCGTTTCTTTGTGAAAGGCCGTGAGGCCTTGTATTTCCGGCATGCAGGTTCACTTCTTTCTGTTCTCGGAACGACAGAAAGTCGGGACGCAACATCCATGCCAATTTGCATATGATATTGTTCTCTTTGATCCGTATGCGCGGCCTATGCGCCGCGATACGGGGATTATCTTCCGGCGGCGTAACCTTGCATGAAGCGCGGATTAGCGGCGGCCTTCAGCAGGCCGTCTTCCTTGCAGGCGGCGGTCATGCGGCCGATGCACCAGTCGTCGTCGACCTCCAGGTTGTGGCCGCGGCGCACCAGTTCCTTCTGCGTTTCCGCCGGGAAGCGGCCTTCGATGACCAGATGGCCCGGCACCCAATGGCGCGGATAGAACGACGACGGGAAATGTTTGGTGTGGAACGCCGGCGCGTCGATGGCTTCCTGCATGTTCATGCCGTAATGGACCTTGCGCACGAAGTAGCCGAGCGCCCATTGATCCTGTGAATCGCCACCCGGCGTGCCGAAGGGCATCCAGGCCTTGCCGTCGCGCAGCGCGAAGCCGGGGCTGAGCGTCGTCCGAGGCCGCATCTTGGGCTGAAGACGGTCCTGCTTCTTGTCATCGAGCCAGTACATTTGACCCCGATTGGTCAGGCAGAAGCCCAGGCCGGGAATCGCCGGGTTGCTCTGCAGCCAGCCGCCGGACGGCGTCCCCGAAATCATGTTGCCGTCCTTGTCGATGATGTCGAAGTGGCAGGTGTCGCCGGCGGTATGGCCGTCGTGGGCGACCTCCATATCGTCGAAGCGGGCCACTGTCGGCTCGCCGATGGG
>DNMS01000138.1:0-1946 GCA_003488105.1 Rhodospirillaceae bacterium | reverse complement strand
GCTGGGTTGGCCGATTTCATCCGCCGTGGGCATGCGCAGGATCGGGTCGGCGCCGAAGCCGGGCACGTCGCCGGGCAGCAGTTCCAGCGACGCCTTGTCGGTGATCAGTTTGCGCCGTTCGTCGTTGTAGGCGTCGGACAGCAGCACATCCATGGGGATGTCGATGAAGTCGGGATCGCCGTAGAACTTTTCCCGGTCGGCGAAGGCGAGCTTGGTGCATTCGGTGACGACATGCACGAAGTCCGGCCCGGTGAAGGGCATGGACGACAGGTCGAAGCCCTTGAGCAGGGCAAGCTGCTGCAACAGGGCCGGGCCTTGTCCCCAGGGGCCGGTCTTGCACACGGTGTAGTTCAGGTAATCGTAGGTCAGGGGTGCTTCGATGGTGGCCTTCCACGCGGCCAAATCGTCGCCCGTCAGCAGGCCGGTATGGCGTTCGCCCGTGGTGTCCATGACCGGCGTGCGCATGTAGGTGTCGATGGCTTCGGCGACGAAGCCCTTGTACCAGACGTCATGGGCGGCGTTGATTTCCGCCTCGCGGCCACCGCCGGCGGCTTCGGCTTCCTTCAGCACCCGGCGGTACATGTCGGCCATGACCTCGTTCCTGAACAGGGTGCCGGCCTGGGGCACTTGGCCGTTCTTCAACCAGATGTCGCGGGACGTATGCCATTCGTCCTCGAACATCGGCTTGATGGTCGCAATGGTGTTACAGATGTTGGGCACCAGGGCATAGCCGCCCGATGCGAAGTTGATCGCCGGCTCCAACACCTCGCGCAGGCGCATGGTGCCGAAATCGCGAAGCAGGGTGGTCCAGGCGCTGAACGCCCCCGGCACGACGGCGGACAGGTGGCCCGTGCCCGGCATGATCTTGTGGCCCATGGCGCGGTATTTTTCGATCGTCGCGGCGGCGGCGGAAACGCCCTGGCCGCAAATGACATGGGTCTTCGCGTCGTTTGCCGTATGGATGATGATCGGCACGTCGCCGCCCGGGCCGTTCAGGTGCGGTTCGACCACTTGCAGGGCGAAGCCCGTCGCCACGCCGGCGTCGAAGGCATTGCCGCCTTTTTCCAGGATCGCCATGCCGACGGCGGTCGCCAGCCAATGGGTCGATGTGACCACGCCGAAGGTGCCAAGAATTTCGGGCCGGGTTGTGAAGGGCTGTGTCGCGGGCATGTTCGGGAAACCTTTCGGAAGGAGGTGGGCGTGCGCGCCGATGCGCACTCTTTACCTATCCCCTTCGCTGGCGGCCCGCAATAGGTTGACGGCCCACAATAGAATGCGGCCCTCAGCAGTGCCTGAAACACCCCAGTCGGCAAAGCAGACTAAGCGATTTCGGATCGCTTTGAACTTGTCGAAGGCGTCGCATCGGATTACCGTTTCCGCCATCGTACGCATATGGGCGGCCAACGCCCGCAGTACGCTATTGCGAGCACAATGCTGCTTATATGCATTCTTTGGGAGGAAACCACATATGCATCAGCTCAATCGTTCGATTGCCGCGCTGTCGATCATGTTCGCGACCAGCTTGGCGACCCCTGCCATGGCGCAGACGGATATCACTTGGGGAACCTCGGCGGTCGGTTCTTCCGGGCACCGGGCCCTTGTCAATCTGTCGACCGTCCTGAACAAGGAAATGAAGGACTACCAGGTCACCGTGCAGCCGATGCCGGGCGCCATCGTTTCGGTGAAGAGCTACGCCGCGGGCAAGACGCTCGGTTACTACGGCGCCGACATTGCCTTCTTCGAATTGGCTAACGGGACCAACCGCTTCAAGGGCTTCAAGGACCAGATGAAGCGCCAGCCGGTGCAGTCGTTCTGGGCCTTCACGGTCGAGGTCGGTGCGGCCATCCATGAGCGTGACAAGGATAAGATCAAATCCTGGAGCGATCTTACGGACAAGCAGGTATTTTCCGGGCCTCTGCCTTGGGATACCCGGGCGCAGCTCGAAC
>DNMS01000001.1:3079-3574 GCA_003488105.1 Rhodospirillaceae bacterium | reverse complement strand
CCTTTCACAACGGTGGCCTGACAGGACGCGGCCCGGGCGAAGGCCGGGTCAAGGAAGTGCTGCCCGATGCCCATACGGATTTCATCTTCGCCGTCGCCGGCGAGGAATTCGGCATGCTGGTCTGCGTCGCCATCGTCGGCCTGTTCGCTTTCGTGGTGATCCGGGGGCTGACCCGCGCTTACAAGGACGACAATTTGTTCGTGCTGCTGGCCTCGGCGGGTCTGCTGGTCCAATTCGCGGTCCAGGCCATGATCAATCTGGCCTCGACCCTGCACTTGATCCCGCCCAAGGGCATGACTCTGCCGTTCGTGTCCTACGGCGGGTCGTCGACGGTCGCCATCGCGCTCGGCTTCGGCATGATGCTGGCGCTGACCCGCCTGCGCCCGGGTGAAGGGGGGGCGCGATGACGGATAAAATGACTGGTCATCTGGCCGTTCTCGCCGCCGGCGGCACCGGCGGGCATGTCTTCCCGGCGGAAGCCCTGGCGGCCGAACT
>DNMS01000001.1:1028-2843 GCA_003488105.1 Rhodospirillaceae bacterium | reverse complement strand
GGCGGCGGCTTCGGCGGCGCCCTGGCCGATCTGGAAACCCATCACATCCGCGCCGGCGGTATCGCCGGCAAGCGCTTCACGGCACGGTTGGAAAGCGTGTTCGAACTGGGCCTCGGCATGTTGCAGGCGCGCAAGCTTTTGGCGAAGCTGAAGCCCGATGCGGTCATCGGCTTTGGTGGTTATGCCTCGGTGCCGACCATGATGGCCGCAACCTGGGCCGGGCTGGCCACGGCGATCCATGAACAGAACGCGGTGCTGGGCCGCGCCAACCGCCTTTTGGCGACGCGGGTCCGGCGCATCGCGACGTCGATCGACGGCACGCAGATGGTGCCGGAGGCGGCCAAATCGAAGATCCACCTGACCGGCATGCCCGTGCGCCCCACCGTGCTGGCGGCGCGGGACACGGCCTATGACGAAATTACCGACCGCGGCCCGCTCAACCTGCTGGTCACCGGCGGCTCGCAAGGGGCGCGGGTGCTGTCCGATGTGGTGCCGGCGGCCTTGGCATCGTTGCCGGACGCCCTGAAGAAGCGTTTGAACGTGACCCAGCAGTGCCGGGCCGAGGATCTGGAACGTGTCGGTGCCGTCTATGTCCAGGCCGGGATCAAAGCCGATTTGAACAGCTTCTTCGACGACGTTCCCCGTCGCCTTGCGGCGGCGCATTTGCTGATCGCGCGGGCCGGGGCCTCCACCGTCGCTGAGATGACGGCCATCGGCCGCCCGGCGATCCTGGTGCCTTATCCCCATGCCATCGACAACCATCAGTTCGCCAATGCTCAGGCCGTCGACGAGGCCGGGGCCGGCTGGCTGATGGCCGAAGATGTGTTCACGGCCGAACGTCTGGCCGGTCGGCTGACCAGCCTGTTCGAAAGCCCGCGGCACCTCGTCCATGCGGCCCGCGCGTCGCGTCGTATCGGGCGTCCCGACGCGGCCCATGCCCTGGCCGACATGGTGGCGGACATGATGCCCAATGGGCATTCCGGCGAAGGGAGGCAGGCGGCATGAGAGCGCTTCCCCTCGACATCGGCACCCTGCACTTCGTCGGCATCGGCGGCATCGGCATGAGCGGCATCGCCGAGGTTCTGCATTCGCTCGGATATTCGGTTCAGGGATCGGACATCGCCGACAGCGCCAACGTGAAGCGCCTGCGCGACATGGGTATCGACGTCCATGTCGGCCATGACGCGGCGAACCTGGGCGGGGCTCAGGTCGTCGTCGTGTCGTCGGCGGTGAAGCCCGACAACCCCGAGGTCGTGGCCGCGCGCCAGAATCTGATTCCCGTCGTTCGCCGCGCCGAAATGCTGGGTGAGTTGATGCGCCTGAAATGGTCGATTGCGGTGGGCGGCACTCACGGCAAGACCACGACGACTTCCCTGGTATCCGCGGTTCTGGACGGCGCCGGGCTCGACCCCACGGTCATTAATGGCGGCATCATCAACGCCTATGGGACCAACGCGCGCCTGGGCACCGGCGACTGGCTGGTGGCCGAAGCCGATGAAAGCGACGGCACCTTCCTGAAGCTGCCGTCGACCATCGCCGTGGTCACCAACATCGATCCGGAACATATGGAACATTACGGCGACTTCGACACCCTGAAGCGTGCCTTCGTGCAGTTCGTGGAAAACATTCCATTCTACGGCTTCGCGGTGCTGTGCATCGACCATGCCGAGGTCCAAAATCTGATCCCCCGCGTGTCCGACCGCCGCGTCGTGACCTATGGTTTCAGCCCCCAGGCCGACGTGCGCGCCGTCAACATGACGCCCGGTCTGGACGGCATCGCCTTCGACGCCGTGATCCGCGACCGCAAGACCGGCG
>DNMS01000001.1:642-775 GCA_003488105.1 Rhodospirillaceae bacterium | reverse complement strand
ACCCGCACGGGCACGGTCGGCGGCATCACTGTGATCGACGACTACGGCCACCATCCGGTGGAGATTTCCGCGGTCCTGGCCGCGGCCCGCGAGGCCACCAACGGCAAGGTCATCGCCGTGGTGCAGCCGCACC
>DNMS01000001.1:0-402 GCA_003488105.1 Rhodospirillaceae bacterium | reverse complement strand
TCGCCGTGGTGCAGCCGCACCGTTACTCTCGCCTGCGCGATCTGTTCGAGGACTTCTGCACCTGCTTCAACGACGCCGACGCCGTGGTTGTCGCCCCCGTTTATGCGGCGGGTGAGGCGCCGATCGAGGGCATCGACCGGGATTCCCTGATCGAGGGCCTGAAGGTTCACGGCCACCGCAAGGTGATCGCCCTGGAAGCACCCGAGGACCTGGCCCGTATCACCCTCGATCTCGCCAAAAGCGGCGACTTCGTCGTGTGCCTGGGCGCCGGCACGATCACGGCCTGGGCAAATGCCTTGCCGGAACAACTGCAGGAACTGGGCGGCGGGCTGCGTGAAATTCCCGGTGGCGGCGGCAAAAGCGGGGAGGTCAGCGCATGATGGCGGTCCGCTACGATACGAC
>DNMS01000422.1:3215-9396 GCA_003488105.1 Rhodospirillaceae bacterium | reverse complement strand
CAGGCGGCGAGTGCTCGGAACGGCAGCAGCACGCAGTCGTGGCGATGCTTGGCATCATGGACCGGCGTGAAGGCGTTGAGCCCTTCCCAAGCACCCGTGGCCGGCGTGCCGTCGGCCATCAGGGCTTCGGCCTGTTTGATGCCGTTCATGAGGCCCGCCACATCCAACCCCGGCGCCGCCTGGGCGACCAGGGCGGCGGCGGCCTGGGTCAGAAGACAGCCTCGCACCTTGCCGCCAAGCGCCCTGATCCGGTCGCCGTCCCGCTCAACCTCGACCATGACCCGGTCGCCACAGAGGAAATTATCGGCCTCGTGTCGGCAATCGGCGTGTTCGACCGGCCCCAGGTCGCGCGCCGTGGCCGCCAGTTCCTTGATCCGCNNGGTCAGAAGACAGCCACGCACCTTGCCGCCGACCGCCTTGATCCGCGCGCCGTCCCGCTCGACCTCGACCGTGACCCGGTCGCCGCACAGGAAATTATCGGCCTCGTGCCGACAATGGGCGTGTTCGACCGGCCCCAGGTCGCGCGCCGTGGCCGCCAGTTCCTTGATCCGCGCATCGTAGATGCCGTCGGCGCCGCTCATGCCAGGACCTCCAATGTTTCGTCCAGGGCATCCGTGAAGGCGTCGATGTCGCCCTGCACGTTGTAGAGCGCCAGGCTCGCCCGGGTCGTCGCCTCGACCCCGAAACGGTCCATCAACGGCTGGGCGCAATGATGGCCGCCGCGCAGGGCGACCCCCCTTGCCCCCATCAACTCGCAAATGTCGTGGGGATGGGCGTCGGTCACGGTAAAGGACAGTATCGGCAACCGCTTGGCATTGCCCCCGGGACCGATGACCGTGACCCGATCCAGGGCCGCAAGCCGTTCCATCAGGATGCCGAAAAGGATCTGTTCATGGGCGCGAATTTCCGGCCAATCGAGCCCCAACAACATGTCCGCCGCCGCGCCCAGGCCGACGACCTGGGTCACCGGCGGGGTACCGGCCTCGAACCGGTGGGGCGGCGGGGCGAAGGTGGTTTCGCCGAAGGTGACGCGGCGGATCATTTCGCCGCCCCCCATGAACGGCGTCATGGTTTCCAGAACCTCCGCCCGCGCCCACAGCACACCGACGCCCGTCGGCCCGAACATCTTGTGCCCGGTGACGACATAGAAATCGCACCCCAGGGTGGTCACGTCGACGGGTCCATGGGCCGCCATCTGCGCGCCGTCGACCAGCACCCGCACGCCCTGGGCGCGGGCCCGGTCGCAAATGGCCGCGACATCGGTCACCGCCCCCGTCACGTTGGAGGCATGGGTGATGGCGATCAGTCGGGTGCGCGCCGTCATCAGATCGTCCAGAGCATCCAGCCGGGGATAGCCCGCATCGTCGACCGGCAACACCTTGAGGACCACGCCCGCGCGGTCACGCAGCATCTGCCAGGGCACGATGTTGGCGTGATGCTCGGCCTCGCCGATGATGATTTCGTCACCCGCCGTCAAACCGGCGCCGAAACCATGGGCGACAAGATTGATCGCCGCCGTGGCCCCGGATGTGAACACCACCTCGTTCGAGTTTTCTGCTCCCAGGTAGCGCGCCAGGGCCGCGCGCGCGCCCTCGAAAGCCGCCGTCGCCTGCGTCGCCAGGGGATAGATACCGCGCTTCACGTTGGCCCGGCCGCCGGTTTCGAACGACGTCATGCGGGCCAACACGGGGGTCGCGATCTGGGTCATCGCCGCGTTATCGAGATAGGTGCCAGCCAAGCCCGAGGCCAGAGAGGGAAACTGATCACGCAGGGACAACATGGGCGGCCCCTGCCCTAATCCGGGGTGCTGCGCATCCGGGCGATGATCTCGGCCAGGATGCTGACGGCGATTTCCGCGGGCGACTGCGCCCCGATGCGCAACCCGACGGGACCGTGGATGCGCTGGATGGCGGCTTCGTCGAACCCGACTTCGGCCAAACGCTCGACCCGTTTGGCCTGGGTCCGGGAACTGCCGAGAGAGCCGATATAAAACGCCGGTGAGCGCAGCGCCCTGTCCAGGGCCGGGTCGTCCAGCTTGGGATCATGGGTCAGGGTGACGATGGCNNGCATAGGCCCGGCGCGGATCGACGACCGTGACGCGGAACCCGGCCATGGCCGCCATGGGCACCAGGGCCTGGGCGATATGCACCGCGCCGACCACGATCATCCGGCGCGGCGGGGCCACGATCTCGATGAACCAGTCGCCGTCGTCGCCGGAATAGGCACGGGATTTGTCGTCTTTGAGCGCCTTGCGCGCGGCCTCGGCGACCGCGTCGGGAAGACCGCCTGCGTCGTCCAGCGTCACCGTTTCGCCGCTGTCCAGGCGGGTGACCAGGGCCGAGGGTTCACCGGACGCGAGAGCCGCGCGGGCTTGTGTATACAACGGGATCAAGGGCACGAAATCGCGGACCAAAACCTTGACCGCCCCGCCGCAGGCCAAGCCGACGTCCCAGGCCTGCTGGTCGGTGACACCGAAATCAAGGACCTGGGCCGGAGCCCCCTTGAGAATATCGAGGGCTTCCTTGACCACCGCACCCTCGATGCAGCCGCCGGAGACGGATCCCGTCATCTCGCCATCGACCGAGACACCGAGGTGGCTTCCCGGCGGGCGCGGCGACGACCCCCAGGTCGAGACCACGGTCGCCAACGCCACCGGCTTGCCGGCGTCCCGCCAGGCAAAGGCGGCGTCGAACACGTCATCGGCGGGCAGCATCTGATCCGTGGGCAGGGACATGGCCGGAGACCTCTTTCCTTAGCCGGCCGAATTCGTGGACGACAGCGCAAAGGCCGCGGCGGCCGCAGCGGCTGCGGCAACGGCGATCCAGATCCACACCCGTCTGCCGGAGCCGGACGCCGACGGGGCGGTAATCGGCTCACCTACAGCGGGGGCCGGTTGCGCAGCCGCTTCGTCGGCGGGCGCAGTGCCGGCGCTTTCGACGACCAATTGTTCGAAGGTCGAAAAGAATTCGCCGGCTAATTTCTTGGAGGTGCCCTCGATCAGACGGCCGCCGAGCTGCGCCAGCTTACCGCCGACATCGGCCTTGACCTCGTAATTCAACAGGGTGCCGTCGCCGTCCTCGACCAGGGTGATGACCGCTCCCCCCTTGGCGAAGCCGGCGGCGCCGCCCTTGCCTTCGCCGGTGATGGTGTAGCTTTCCGGCGGGTTGAGGTCCGACAGGGTGACCTGGCCGTTAAACTTGGCGCGCACGGGCCCGACCTTGGCGGTCACGACGGCGGCGAATTCCGTATCCGAAACCTTATCCAGGCTTTCACAGCCGGGAATGGCCTTGGCCAGGATTTCCGGGTCGTTAAGGGCGGCGAACACGGCCTCCCTCGGGGCGGCAATGCGGCGTTGGTCCTTCAGATCCATGGGTCTTTCACGTCCTTCTTGGGTTGTCTGCGGGATATCGTGGGCTCTTTATGCCTCGATATGTTCGAAAAGTCATGTCGGGAATGATCAGATACCGAGATCGGCAGGCGCGTCGATGTCCATATGGATAGCGTCGGTCGCCACGTCCACCCCCAACACGTCGGATTTGTGGCGGGCCAGCAGTGGTTTGGCGCCAATGTCGCCGGAAAGTACGTCGAATTCGGGGAACAGGGCACGCGGCCAGAGCACCGGATTGCCGGGCCGCCCGTCATATCGCGGTTGGCAGATTTTTCCCCCGCCGGTCTTTTCAAACGCGCCGATCAGGGCATCGACCACGCCGGCGGCAACCCCCGGCATGTCGCCCAGCAGAATGACCGCGCCCGCGGCATCCGGCCCCACGGCCGCAATCCCGGCCTTGACCGAAGACGCCAAGCCCGTGGCGTAATCCGGATTGGCGACGATGCGGACGTCCATTCCGGAAAGAACTTCCCGCACGGCCTCGGCTTCATGGCCGACGACGACGATCACCTCCGCCGCGCGGGAGGCCAGGGCCGCCTCGGCCGCGTGCCGCACCAGGGCCGCCCCCTGGTAGTCGGCGGTCAGCTTGTTGACCGGCGCCATGCGCGTCGAGCGGCCCGCTGCCAACACGACGGCGGTGACCCGCGAAGGGGCCGGATCGGTACCGTTTTTTCGATCTGTAACTTGCATCTGGGCCTGTTAGCGGGTTTTCCTGCCGGAGGAGTCCTGTTATATGATTTGTATACAATTATTCCAGGCGCGCAGACGCCATTCATCCGAAAAACATCCAGGACAAGCCCTGAACAGGGGTTTGAAAGGGCCATGCCAGATATATCCCTAACCGTAAATGGCGAGCAGATCACCAAGTCCGTCGAGGGCTGTACGTTGCTTGTCGAATTCATCCGCGAAACCCTGAAGCTGACGGGCACCCATATCGGCTGCGACACCAGCCAATGCGGCGCCTGCACCGTGCATCTGAACGGCCAGGCCGTGAAAAGCTGCACCATGCTGGCGGCCCAGGCCGACGGCGCCGAGATCACGACCATCGAGGGCCTGGCCCCGGAAGGCCAGTTGAACCCCATGCAGAAGGCGTTCAACGACCATCACGGCCTGCAATGCGGGTTCTGTACCCCCGGCATGGTCATGCGCGCCATGACCCTGGTCACGGACAACCCGAACCCGACCGAGGCCGATGTGCGCCACGGCCTGGAAGGCAACATCTGCCGCTGCACGGGGTATCAGAACATCGTCGCCGCCGTCCTGGACGGCGCCAAGGCGCTTCGGGGCTGAGGGGAAACGACATGGAAGACTTCAATTACACCCGGCCCGCGTCGCTTTCCGATGCCGCCGCCACCCATTCAAATGCCGACGACGCCATGTACATGGCCGGCGGCCAGACGCTGATCCCGGTTCTTAAGCAGGGCCTGGCCATGCCCACGGACGTGGTCGACCTGAACAAGATCGACGGCCTGTCGGGGATCGAGGTCGCGGGCGGCTTCGTGACCATCGGCGCCATGACCCGCCACGCGGTGGTCGCCGCTTCGGCCGAGATCAAGAACGTGCTGCCCGCGCTGACGGTCCTGGCCGGCGGCATCGGCGATGCCCAGGTCCGCAACCGCGGCACCATCGGCGGCTCGCTCGCCAACAACGATCCGTCCGCCGACTATCCCGCCGCCGTCATGGGCCTAGGGGCCACGGTAGTCACCGATCAGCGCGAATTGTCCGCCGAGGATTATTTCGACGGCATGTTCGCAACCAACCTGGAACCCGGCG
This sequence comes from Rhodospirillaceae bacterium, assembly GCA_003488105.1. The sequence continues at coordinate 4,235 of DNMS01000422.1, read as the reverse complement.
AGATCATCAAGGCGGTCAAGTTCCCGGTGCCGGAAAAGGCCGGTTACGGCAAATTCCCGAACCCGGCCTCGCGCTACGCCCTGGTCGGCGTGTTCGTCGCCAAGACCGCATCCGGCGTGCGCGTCGCGGTCACGGGGGCGGGCCAGGACGGCGTGTTCCGCGCGGCGGAAATCGAAGACGCCTTGAACAACAATTTCTCAGCCGACGCCCTGAGCGGCGTCACCGTACCGGCCGACGACCTGATGACCGACATGCACGCCGACGCGGGATACCGCGCCAATCTGATCGGCGTCATGGCCAAACGGGCCGTCAATCAGGCCAACGGGCAAGGCTGAAGGGGGAGTACGGAAACATGAGCAACGTAAAAATCGGCGAATCCCTCAAGCGGTTCGAGGATCAGCGCTTTCTGACCGGCCACGGCCGCTATATCGACGACATCAACCTGGACGGTCAGGCCCGCGCCGTCGTGGTGCGCGCGGCCTATGCCCATGCCATCATCAACGCCATCGACACCTCGGCCGCCATGGCCATGGACGGCGTACTTCTGGTCGTCACCCGCGACGACTGGCTGCGCGAGGGCTTCAAGCCCATGCCAACCAAGTCGGGCGTAAAGAACAACGCCGACGGCACGCCGTTGAAGGAACCGCCGCGCCACGCGCTGGCCATCGACCGGGTGCGCTATGTGGGTGAGCCGGTGGCTCTGGTCGTCGCCGAAACCCTGGGCCAGGCCCAGGCGGCGGCGGAAATGGTCGACATCGATTACGAGGAACTGCCCGCCGTGACCGATCCGGTCGAGGCGCTGAAGCCCGGCGCCCCGCAGCTGTGGGACGACATCCCCAATAACCTGTGCCTGAACTTCGAGCTGGGCGACAAGTCCGGCACGGAAAAGGCCTTTGCCGAGGCCGATCATGTGGTCTCCCTCGACGTGCTGAACAACCGGGTCACCGCCGTACCGATTGAGACGCGCGGCTGCGTCGCCGCCTATGACGCGGCGGCGGACAAGTACACCTTGTGGAACGC
>DNMS01000422.1:0-3047 GCA_003488105.1 Rhodospirillaceae bacterium | reverse complement strand
CGACGTGGGCGGCGGTTTCGGGGCCAAGAACTCCGGCTATCCGGAACCGTCCTTGTGCCTCTATGCGGCCAAGCGCCTGGGCCGGCCGGTGAAGTGGATCAATTCGCGCTCGGAAAGCTTCCTGTCCGACACCCACGGCCGCGGCCAATCGTCCCGCGTGGAACTGGCGCTGACCAAGGACGGCACGTTCCTAGGCCTGCGCACCACCACCGTCGGCGGCATCGGCGCCTATGCCTGGACCGTGGGGCCGTTCACGCCCACGGGCGGCTCAGCCCGGACCCAGGGCGGGCCCTATAACTTCCCGGCCATGTTCTATTCGGGCAAGGCCGTGCTGACCAACACCGCGCCCATGGACCCCTACCGGGGGGCGGGGCGGCCGGAAGCAACGTTCCAGACCGAACGCATCGTCGAATACGCGGCGCGCAAGCTGGGGTTCGATCCGATCGAGCTGCGGCGCAAGAACCTGATGCCCAAGGAAATGCTGCCGCATAAGACCCCCATGGGCTTGGATGTGGACTCGGGCGATTTCCCGCTGCTGTTCGAGGAAACCCTCAAGATGGCGGAAAAGGCGGACCTGGGCGCGCTGAAAGCCAAGGCCGAAGCCGCCGGCAAGAAATACGGCTTCGCCATCGCCCCCTACCTGGAATGCACGGGCGGCGGGCCCAAGGAGCACGCCGGCGTGACCTTCAACAAGGACGGCTCGATCGACCTTGCCGTCGGCACCTCGTCCACCGGCATGGGGCACGAGACGGCCCATGCACAGATCCTCGCCGCCAACCTGGGCGTCGACGTGGAGCGCATCAAGTTCCGTCAGTCCGACACCACGGCCACGCCCTTGGGCGGCGGCCACGGCGGCTCGCGCGGGATGGAGGTCGGCGGCAACGCCGTCCAGCAGGCCGCGCAGGAAATCATCGAACTGGCCAAGCCCGTTGCCGCCCGTCTGCTGCAGTCGGAAACGGACGAGGTCGAATATGAGGACGGCACCTTCAAGGCGGGCGCATCGTCCGTGTCCATGAACGACGTGATCGACGCATCGATGGACAAGGACAAGCTGCCCGAAGGCCTGGATGAAGGCTGCCTGGACCATTCCTCGGTGTTCGAACGGGGCGTGATTTCGATCCCCAACGGCGTCCATGCAGCGGCCGTCGCGGTCGACCCGGACACGGGCACGGTCGAATTCCTGGGCTATTGGGTGATGGATGACTTCGGCACCATCATCAATCCCATGCTGGCCGACGGCCAGGTCATGGGCGGCGTCGCCCAGGGCATCGGTCAGGCCCTGCTGGAAGACATCGTCTATGACCCGGACAATGGCCAGCTGGTGACCGGCTCGCTGATGGATTACGGCCTGCCGCACGCCGACGAGATCCCCAACATGGAGATCGGCTATTACGAGGGTGCGCCGACCAAGAAGAACCCCTTGGGCGTCAAGGGTGCGGGTGAAGCCGGCTGCGTCGGCGCCTGCCCGGCGGTGGTCAATGCGGTGCTGGACGCGCTGAACGATTACGGCGTCACCCACATCGACATGCCGCTGACGCCGCAGAAGGTGTGGAAAGCGATCCAGGCCAAGGGTGCCTTCGATCCCAAGAAACTTCTGGGCGACGCGGCTTAAACGACATCCCCTACATTTGAATCAAAAACCGCCGCATCGGGAAACCGGTGCGGCGGTTTTTATATCCACCCACACAGGAACTGTCAGTCCCTCTTTAATCGCCTCTTCGCAGCCTTCAGCCGTGCGGCTAGATCATGCGGAACATCCGATGAGGGCATGTGAATTTTGCGCGGCCTGTTTCGCAATGTTTCGTAATCTTTCCTCCATTCGGTCACCAAATTTTCGTAGGCAGGCCGATCAAAGTTCTCAAGCTTCCAAGTGTGGTAGGTGCCATTGTCACGGGAGCGAATAAAGATAATTTGGCAGATGCACGCCAATGGAATGGGACCAATATGAGCACATTCAATACGCGGCATAATTGTCTGCCCCAATCTATTGTCTTCCTTCCATTTAGCCACTAGCTGTTTGCCCCAAATTGTTTGAGGTTCAATCAATGGAGCATTTAACCTGAGCCAGACGGCACCGGTCCATTTGCCAAAATCACGATGGAGATTAACAAACTCATGCCAACTACTTAGGGGGTAATGTTCTTGATACCAAACAGCGTCAAAGTCTCGAAAGTCAAAAATGCTGACGCCATCAATTGATCTGACATAAGGATAGAATTCCGCGCCACGGGCGGTCTTCCACCTCACTTTGTCCGGGATGTTTGGATTCGGCAAAATTGCGCCATCATCAAGAATAGAGAGAAATCGCTCGGGGTGAGTAACGTGCCAAACATCGTTCCATAGCTCTCGCCAGATTGGTCCAATCTGATCGATCAAATCTTGTTCAGGAATGTTTTTCCCCGGCACGCTATGCTCCGCCAATCCACACGTGAATTTTAACTACACACATCAGACCATCTTCCCCTCGAACGGATGCCAGCCGTCCTTGTGCTCGATCTCGACCACCCACAGGTCCGGGTCGCGCTTGATGGCGCGCTGGATGTAATCATCCGCCTCGGCCTCCGGCACCATCTCCCCCTTGAAGGCTTCGAGCCAGCCGCGTTTACCCTCCATGTCCGTGGCCTGGGTCAACAGCCGGCAGGTGCCGTCGAGGCGGTTCAGCTTCAAGATCAGCGCGCCCGCCCGGTCGTCGCCGCGGCGCACCACCATGGCCGGCACGCCGTCGGCGTTGCAGCGGCGCACATGGGCCATGATCCAGATATCGGATGAAAGTCGGTCGTCGACCATTTTGCGTTCCCTGGTCCTAATGCGGTTGATACTATCCGCCCCAGGTTAGAAATGGGAGAGCGCCCATGGCCGGTCCGGCCATCAATCTGGAAAACGTCAGCAAAAGCTTCGCCGACAACAAGGTACTGCGGGGCATCGACCTCGGCGTGCCGGCGGGCGGGTCGCTGGTCGTCATCGGGCCGTCGGGCACCGGCAAGACGGTGCTGCTGAAGACCCTGGTCGGCGTCCATGCGCCGGACGGCGGGCGCATCACCATCGAC
>DNMS01000034.1:11384-18003 GCA_003488105.1 Rhodospirillaceae bacterium | reverse complement strand
CTCGCCCGGGCCGCGCCCGGTCAAACCGCCGTTATGGAAGGCGTCGAGCGACCGCATGATCTGATAGCCTTCGCCCGCCGAGGGATCGAAGAAGCGATCGACCCGCGCGCGCACATGGCCGAAGGTGAAATAGGCGCCGACGCTGGCCATCAGGAAGGCCAGACCGATGCCCATGACCATGACGATGGGCAGACCCGCCAGGAAGAACTGCACGGCCCAGACGGCGGCGACCACCATGGTCATGCCCACATCCGGCTGCATCAGCAATAAGGCGGCGACCATCAGGAACAGGCCCGTGGCGACCAGATTTCCGGGATAGCCTTCCTGCAGCCGGGCTTGGGCGAAGAACCAGGCGGCGGTCACGGCAAGGGCCGGCTTGACGAATTCAGACGGCTGCAAGGACATCGCGCCGAAGCTGAGCCAGCGCGTCGCCCCCTTGATTTCCGGCCCCACGGCCAACACCGCCACCATCAGCACCATGGACCCGGCCAGCACGGCCATGGCCAGGCGGCGCACGCCCTTGGGCGACAATAGCGAGGTGCAGACGAGGATGAACAGGCCGAGCCCCAGGTACAGCACCTGACGGCCCGCGAAATAGTAGGTGTCGAGGCCCAGGCGCAAGGCCACCGGCGGCGAGGCCGCCAAGGCCAACACCGCGCCGGTCATGGCCAGGACGGCGACGGCGGCCAGGTTCCAGCGATCCACGGTCCACCACCAGCGGGCCAGGATCGAATTGTCGGTGCGGGCGAGCGTGCTCATCTAGGCAGTCTCCCCCGAGATGTCGGACTTGAAGGCGTCGGGTGCCTCTGTCGGATCGAGATGCTTGCCGGGCAGTGCCTCGACCGCGTCCTTGAAGGCATCGCCCCGGTCCTCGAAGCTGGCGAACTGGTCGAACGACGCGCAGGCCGGCGACAGCAGGACCACGGGCTTTTCCGCCTTGTCCTGCTTGGCCTGGGCGAAGGCTTGGGCCACGGCTTTCTGAACCTCGCCGGAAATGGTGAAGGGCACCTGGCCGTCCAGCACCTGACCGAAACCCAGCGCCGCCTCGCCGACAAGATAGGCATGGCGGATACGCGGGAAATACTCGGCAAGGCCCGTGATGCCGCCTTCCTTGGGACGGCCGCCGGCAATCCAGTAAATCGTGTCGTAGCAGGCCAGCGCCTTGGCCGCAGCGGCGGCGTTGGTCGCCTTGGAATCGTTGACGAAGGCGACATCGTCGACGACCTCGACCGGCTCCTGGCGATGGACCAGGCCGGGGAAGCTTTGCAGGCAGGCCATGATGACCCGGCCCTCGACCCCGGCGCGCCGGCAGGCGGCATAGGCGGCGGCTGCGTTCTGCCAATTGTGCGGGCCCTGCAGGGCGGGAATGTCCTTAAGATTGGTGACCGGCACTTCCTGGCCGTCCATGTCGTCGACCAGAATGCCGTTGACCACGTAGACGCCGCCATGGATCCGCCGTTCGCCCGAGATCGGCACCACGACCTGCTCGCCCGCGTCGGCCAAATCTTCGTAGATTGCTTCGCAGTATTTGTCGTCGACGCCGATGATCGCCGATTTGGGCGCGGTCTGACGGTGGAAGATCTGGCGCTTGGCCGCAACGTAGCCGTCCATGTCGCCGTGCCGATCCAGGTGATCGGGGCTGATGTTCAGCAGCACCGCGATGTCCCAGGTGATGGAAACCGTCAGGTCAAGCTGATAGGACGACATTTCAAGGATGTAGGTTCCGCCTTCGCCCAGGGTCTCAAGCGACAGGGCGGGCGGTCCAAGATTGCCGCCGATATCGGCTTCGCGGCCGGCCAACTGCATAATGTGGCCGATCAATGACGTGGTGGTCGATTTGCCGTTGGTCCCGGTGATGCCGATGTAGGCGGCGTCGCGTTGGGCGCGGGCCAGAAGTTCGATGTCGCTGACGACCTCGCATCCGGCGGCCTTGGCCAGGTTCACCACCGGGTGCGGCTCGGGATAGTGGAACGGGATGCCGGGGCTGAGCACCAGGGTCGTTAACTCCTGCCAGTTGCAGGTGTAGAGATCGACCAGCTGGACATCCATTTCACGGGCACGCTGACGGCTGTCCTCATTGTCGTCCCAAGCCCAGACCTCGGCCTCGCTGTCGACCAGCGCCTTGCAGGTCGCCAGGCCCGAACGGCCGAGGCCGAGAACCGCAACCGGCATTTTGTAGAAGTAGAAGATATCAATCATCGCTCCCTCACCGCAGCTTCAGGGTGGCGAGACCCGCAAGGGCCAGGATGGTCGCGATGATCCAGAAGCGGATGACGATGGTGGCTTCGGCCCATCCCTTCTGTTCGAAATGATGGTGCAGAGGCGCCATGCGGAACACACGGCGGCCGGTCAGTTTGAACGAAATCACCTGCACGATGACCGACACGGTCTCCAGCACGAACAGGCCGCCGACGATGGCCAGCACCAATTCGTGTTTGGTGATGACGGCGACGGCGCCGAGGGCACCCCCCAACGCCAAGGACCCCGTATCACCCATGAAGACCTTGGCCGGCGGCGCGTTGTACCAAAGGAAGCCAAGCGCCGCCCCCACCAGCGAGCCCATGAACACGGCCAGCTCGCCGGACCCGGGCACGTAGTGGAGTTGCAGATAGTTGGCGAACACGGTGTTGCCGACCAGATAGGCGATCAGCGCGAACACGCCGGCGGCGATCATCACCGGCACGATGGCAAGCCCGTCCAGGCCGTCGGTCAAGTTCACGGAATTGCTCGAGCCGACCATGACGAAACAGGCGAACACGATGAACATCCAGCCCAGGTCGACCAGCACGTTCTTGAAGAACGGCAACGCCAGGGTGGTCGCCAGGGGATCCGGCAGATGTGCCGAGACCCAGAACGCGGCGACGCCCGCGATGGAAATCTGCAGGATCAGTTTCAGCTTGCCGGGCAGGCCCTTGGAATTGCGCTTGCTCACCTTCAGGTAGTCATCGAGGAAGCCGATCACGCCGTAGCCGATGGTCACGCCCAGCGCCGTCCATACGAAGCCGCTTGCCAAGTCCATCCACAACAGGGTTGCCACGACCGAGGCGACCAGGATCAGCAACCCGCCCATGGTCGGCGTGCCCTGCTTGGTGATCAGATGGCTTTCCGGGCCGTCGTCGCGGATCGGCTGGCCGCCCTTCTGCTTCGCTTTCAGCACCTCGATCAGCACGGGGCCGACCATGAAACTGATGATCAGGGCCGTGATGACGGCCCCGCCCGTGCGGAAGGTCAGATAGCGGAACACGTTGAGCACCGCGAACTCGCCGGCCATGGGGAACAGGATTTCATACAGCATCGTCTGTCTCCCTATTCCCCGTTGACGGCGCGGCCGCGGCCGCCGTTGCCGTGTTCATGATCCGAATGGTGATCAGCCAATGCCGTCAGCGCATCGACCACGGCCCCCATGCGCGACCCGAACGATCCCTTGACCAGAACGACGTCGCCGGGCCGCACGGCCGAGGCAACCAGAGGCGCCAACTTGTCGGAGGTTTCCGCATGGCCGCCGCGTATCTCGCGGGGCAATTCATCGAACAGGTTGCCCATGCCGGGACCGGCGGTGAACACGGTGTCGATGCGGCGCTGGGCCAAGGGGGCCGCCAACGCGCGGTGCATGTCGTCGGACGCGTCACCCAGCTCCAGCATGTCGCCCAGCACGGCGATGCGCCGCCCGCCCTTGGCCGGCTCGCTCATGCCCAGAACCTCGATGGCTGCGGTCACGGCGACGGGGCTGGCGTTGTAGCTTTCGTCGATCAGGGTCAATTCCCCTCCTGCAAATGGAATGGCCAGGCGATTGCCCCGGCCCTTGGGCGGCGCCAGACGCGCCAGCATGGCGGCGGCCACGACAGGGTCCGCCCCCATGGCCTTGGCGGCGCCGAGAACGCCCAACGTGTTGAGAACCCAATGGCGGCCCGGCACGCCGACGCGGTAGCGCAATTCCGTTCCGGCGACGTCGGCCAGCACGCAGGTGCCCAGCGCGTCCGGGCGGGTTTCGGTCACCCGCACGTCGGCTCCGTCGTGCAGGCCGAAGGACATGACCTGCCCCGCACCGGCATTGCGGGCGGCGGCGGACAAGCGATCAAACATGGGATTGTCGCGGTTGAGGACCGCCGTGCCGCCCTTGACAAGGCCGTCGAAGATTTCCGCCTTGGCGTCGGCGATTTCCTCCACCGACCGGAAATATTCGCTGTGCACCAGTTCGACCGTGGTGATCAGGGCGACATGGGGGCGCGCCATCTGCGACAGGGGGCGGATTTCGCCCGGATGGTTCATGCCCATTTCGAACACGGCGGAGGTCGCCTCGATCGGCAGGCGGGCCAGGCTGAGGGGCAGGCCCCAATGGTTGTTCAGGTTGCCCTTGGACGCGTGGACCTCGCCTTTGCGCCCCAGGATCATGGCCAGGGCGTCCTTGCTGCCGGTCTTGCCGACGCTGCCGGTGACGGCGCAGATCTTGGCCCGCGACCGGTCCCGGGCGGCGCGGCCCAGGCCTTCCAGGGCCTGCATGGTGTCGTCGACCCGCACGCCGGGGGCGTCGGCGGGAATGTCCGTGAACCCGCGCCGCACGACGACCCCGGCGGCCCCCTTTTCCAGGGCCGCCCGGGCATGATCATGGCCGTCTGAGGCAACCCCCTTGATGGCGACGAACAAGTCACCGGGCATGAGGGTGCGGGTATCGATCGACACGCCCGTGGCCTGCCATTCGCCGACGGTATCGCCTTCCGTCGCGGCGGCGGCGGCGCCGGCATTCCACAGCACGTAGGGGGCTTTCGTCATACCCATGGCCTCAACCCTCTCCCAACACGGCGGCGTGGGCCGCTTCACGGTCGTCGAAGGGCAGGATGCGCGATCCCACGATCTGGCCCCGCTCGTGACCTTTGCCGGCGATGACTAGGATCTCACCCGCCGACAGGTCGGCGACGGCGGTCATGATGGCCTCGCCCCGGTCGGCGATTTCCGAGGCACCAGGGGCGGCGGCCAGGATTTCGGCGCGGATTTGATCGGGGTCTTCGCTGCGCGGGTTGTCGTCGGTGACGATCACGCGGTCGGCCAGATCGCTGGCGATACGGCCCATTTCCGGCCGCTTTCCCTTGTCCCGGTCGTCGCCGCAGCCGAACACCACGGCAAGGGCACCCGCCGCATGAGGGCGCAGCGCCGTCAGCACGTTTTCCAGAGCGTCCGGGGTATGGGCGTAATCCACATAGACGGCGCCGCCCATGGGCTTTTCACCGATCCATTCCATGCGCCCCGGCGCACCCGACAGGTTTTCCAGCGCCGCCAGGGCCGTTTCCACAGAAACCCCCGTGACCCGGGCCAGGCCCAAGGCGCAAAGCGCGTTCATGGCCTGGAACCGCCCGGCCAGGGGCAGGAACAAATCGCGCTCAAGCCCCTCGACCATCAAGCCGAGATGCTGGCCGCGGGCTTCGGGCCGGGTCGACAGAAGCTTGAAGTCGACACCGCGTTCACCATAGGTGCGGACCCGCAAATGACGGGCCTGGGCGGCGGCGATCACGGCGGCGCCATGAGCGTCGTCGGCATTGATGACGGCGGCGCCACCATCCACGACCAGGGCATCGAACAGGCGGCGCTTGGCCTTGAAATAGGCGTCGGTGCTGCCGTGATAATCCAGGTGGTCGCGGGTCAGGTTGGTGAAGGCACCGGCGGCGATGCGAACACCGTCAAGCCGGCACTGATCGAGCCCGTGGCTCGATGCCTCAAGCGCCAGATGATCGACGCCGAGGTCCGCCAGATGCGACAGGTCCGCGTGCAGGTCCGCCGGGTCGGGCGTGGTCAGCCCCTCATCCCGTGAGAAAACGTCCGACTGAATGCCCAGGGTTCCGGCACTGGCGGCCTTAAGGCCCGCCTGTTTCCAGATCTGACGCAGGAAACTTGCGACCGAGGTCTTGCCGTTGGTGCCGGTGACGGCGGCGACGGTTTCCGGCTGATGCGGATAGAACCGCGCCGCCAGCAGGGCATAGCGGCGGCGTGGGTTGTCCGTATCAAGGAGCGGCGTGGTCTCGTATCCGTCGGGCAACCGGGTGCCGGGCGGCGCCAGGATCGCCGCCGCCCCCCGCGCCAGGGCGTCGGGAATGTAATCGCGGCCGTCGTTGGCGGTGCCGGGAATGGCGGCGAACAGGAATCCGGGCGCAACGCGGCGCGAATCACAGGTCACGCCCGTGATCTCCGGGGCCCCCGCCCCGGCCGTCTGGCCGCTGTTCATATCGTCCACCCACATGTCACTCAGCCGCACGCACCTGCTCCGGTTGACGGGAAACGTTTTCAACGTCGCGAAGGGCCGCCGGCTTCAGGGCGGCCGTGATTTCATTCGCATCGGCCGGCAACTCCCGGGTCGCGGCCAGATGCGGCATGCCGTATTCCGGCGAAATGCCCATGATCCCGGCCGTGCGCTGCACGATGCGGCCGACCGCGGGTGCGGCAACCCAGCCGCCCGTGGCGTAGCCGAAGGATTCCTTGGTGCCCTTGGGTTCGTCCACGACGACGCAGACCACATAGCGCGGCGCGTGAATCGGGAAGGCGCCGACGAAGGACGCGATGTTGGCCTTGTCGGAATAACCGCCGCTGGCCTTGATCTTTTCCGCCGTGCCTGTCTTGCCGCCGATCAGGT
>DNMS01000034.1:9596-11260 GCA_003488105.1 Rhodospirillaceae bacterium | reverse complement strand
CCGGTGCCGCGGCTGACGACCAGGCGCATCAAGCCGCGCATCTTGGCCGAGGTGTCGGGCGAGAACACGCGGGCCCCGGGAATGCCCTCGGGCGCTTGCTGCTTGATCAACGTGGTCGGCCGGCGGATGCCGCCGTTGACGGTGGTCGCGATGGCATTGGCAAGCTGTACCGGCGAAACCGAAAGACCATGACCGTATGAAATCGTCACGGTGCTGATTTCGCGCCAGGGCGACGGGACAAGAGGATGACCTACCTCAGGCAACTCAACGGGGGACGGACGCAGGAGGCCGAGCCGCCCGAGGTAGGTCTGTTGGGCTTTGCTGCCCACATCGAGAGCCATTTTGGCTGCCCCGATATTCGATGAAAAAATCAGAATCTCCGGCACGCTGAGCCAGCGGTTCTTGGCGTGGTAATCGGTGATCGAGAAGCGCGCCACGCGCATCGGCTTGGACGCGTCATAGCCGCCGGAAATGGCGACCACGCCGGAATCCAACGCCATGGCGGCGGTCAGCAGCTTAAAGGTCGAGCCCATTTCATAGACGCCCTTGGTGGCGCGGTTGAAGCCGGCCTCGCCCAGCATTTCCACCGGGCGGTTGGGGTCGAAATCGGGCAGCGACACCATGGCCACCAGTTCGGACGTATTGGCGTCCATCACGATGGCGGTGCCGCCGAGGGCGGAATATTCCTGGACCGTGTTGGTCAGCACCTCGTGGGCGATGGCCTGGATGCGCAGGTCGATGGACAGTTGCAGGGGGGCACCCCCGCCCGTCAGCTTGCTTTCGAAATGGCGCTCGATCCCGGCCGTGCCACGGCCGTCGATGTCGGTAACGCCCAACACATGGGCCAGCAGGCGGCCCTGGGGGTAGACCCGGCGTTCGCCGCGCTCAAACTGAATGCCCGGCAGGCCCAGGCGGTTGACCGCGTAATGCTGTTCCGGCGTCAGGTTGCGCTTCAGATAGACGAACCGACCGCGCGATGCGAGGCGCTTTTCCAGCTTGTCGCGGTCCAGATCGGGCAGCACGCGGATCAATTTGTCGGCGGTCTCCTGCACGTCCATCACGTGCTTGGGATCGACGTAAAGCGAGACAGCCGGCAGCGAGGTCGCGACGACGATGCCGTTGCGGTCGACGATGTCGGCCCGTTCCTGAACGGGGGCCAGGGGGTTGATGCTGCGCGCCAGGCGCGGCTCCGCCCGGTCGGCGAACAGGGTCAGGTCGACCACCCGCCAACCCAGCGCCATGAAGGCCATGGAGATGACCAGCCCGGTGACGACAAGGCGCGAGCGCCCGGTTTCCAGGGCTTCAGCCGCGCGCCCCGTGGGACGCCCCCGGTAGCGCGCGAAATCGAACAAGTCACCTTGCATGAGGGACGCGATCATCGCCCACCCTCCTTCACCGGCAGGGGAGCAAGGCCGAGGGCCCGGCGGATCGCCGGCAGGGCATCCTCGACCGCCTTGTCGCGAGGGGAGGAGATTGCAGGTGCGGGCGCGGCTTCGATCGCCGGTTCAACCGCGCGGTCGGCGACCTCGACGGTGGGCCGCCAGGGAATGTCCTCGACCGCGCCAAGCTGTTTGGTCGCGATGGGCTCCAGCCCCAGATAGCGTTCCGCCAACAGTCGCAGGCGCTGCGGATCGTTGAGATGCGCCCATTCCGCCTGCAACACG
>DNMS01000034.1:8569-9439 GCA_003488105.1 Rhodospirillaceae bacterium | reverse complement strand
GCGGTTATCCCGCGCGATGCCACGGTTGAGAGCGTCGAGTTGGTCCTCCAGGTCCTGGACCTGATAGCTGACCATGAACAAGCCGAGCGACATGACGGCGGCGAGGACAAGGGCGAGGAAGGTCGTGCGTTTGCTCATGTGCGATCCCTTCTCATGCCGCCGCCCGGGCGGGCGCGTCCGTGCGCACGGCCCAGCGCAGGCGGGCCGAACGGGCGCGCGGGTTGGACCGGGTTTCGGTCTGACCCGGCTTGACCGTGCCGCGGGTGATCAGTGTAAAGGTCGGCTTGTGCGTGCTGACCGGCAGGTCCGGCAGATGGCGCGACGGGCGCGGCCCGGCGCCGGAGCGTTCGCGGAGAAACTCTTTCACCGCCCGGTCTTCAAGTGAATGGAAGGACACGACGGCCAACCGCCCGCCCGGCGCCAACAGCGCCTCGGCCCCGGCGAGGCCCCGGGCCAGTTCGCCCAGTTCGTCATTGACGAAGATGCGCAGCGCCTGGAACGTGCGGGTCGCGGGATCGATGCCGTCCTTGGATTTCCGGACGACGCCGCGGATCAGGTCGGCCAGTTCCTCGGTGCGGGTGATCGGCGCCTTTTCGCGCAGTTCGACAATGGCCCGCGCGACGCGGCGCGACGCCCGTTCCTCGCCGTACTTATAAATAAGGTCGGCCAGTTCCTGTTCGGCCAGGGAATTGACCACGTCGGCGGCGGTCGCCATGTCGTGGCCGAGGCGGCCGTCCGCGTCCATGCGCATGTCGAGCGGCCCGTCGGCGCGGAAGGAAAATCCGCGCGCCGGATCGTCCAACTGCATGGAGGACACGCCGAGATCAAGAGCGACGCCGTCGACCCGCTCCACCCCGACGGAGGACAGCA
>DNMS01000034.1:4872-8490 GCA_003488105.1 Rhodospirillaceae bacterium | reverse complement strand
GACGGAGGACAGCAGTTCATACATATCGCCGAAGCGCCCGGCCAGCACCGTCAGGCGACCCGGAAATTCCTGGCCCAGTTCGGCGCCGATGCTTTGCACCAAGGGATCGCGGTCGATGCCCCAGACCGTGCAGTCGGCGGCTTCCAAAAGCCCACGTGAATAGCCGCCGGCCCCGAAGGTGGCATCCACATAGACGCCGCCGTCCCGGGGTTCCAGGGCACTCAGAACTTCGGCAAGCATGACCGGGGAGTGACGGGATTTATCAGCCATCGCCGTCCTCCCCGGCCGATGCGCCTGGCCGTTTCGGTAATTTCAATGTCATGCCGCGCGATTTGGCGCGCTCGAAGGCGCCGCCGCGCTGGGCTTCGTAGGCGGCGGGCTCCCACATCATCATGCGGGTGCCGCGGCCGACGAACAGAACCTCGCCCTTGATGTTGGCGTAATCGCGAAGATCATCGGTCAGGACGATGCGGCCTTCCGGATCCATCGGCAGTTCACGGGCGTTTTCCAGGATCACGGCGGCCAGGTCGTCCTGGTCGTCGGAGAACACATCGAGATTTTCGAGCCCTTCGGCGAGGCGCATCATGAAAGCCTCGTCGCAGGCTTCGAGCGCCGGATACTTGAAGGACGGAAAGGCATAAAGGCCGGAAAAGGCGTCGGCGTCGGATTGACCACGCGACAGGGCCGCGCGGAAGGGCTTGGGTACGCTGACCCGTCCCTTCTTGTCGATCCTGTTGACGTGCCGTCCGACCAGCAGCGCCACCGCTACCCCCTTAGGGTTTCCACCCGATTCCCATTCGGCGGGATCGATCACGCCTAACTCTTGGCGTCGTCCCCGCACCCCCAGCCGCCGGCCCCTTGGACCGGAAAGAATTTCGCGATTCCCTCCCGAAATTCCTCTGTGGCGCCGCCCCCGGCCCTGATAACCGCCCCGCCCGTAAGGACAAGGTGCGGCCCGGCATCCGAAAACACTGCGCCATTCACGCACTTTGGGCATGTTTGGGATATCATGGGATATCATGGGCGTCAATGGAATTGGCCTGGGAAACCATGGGCCTCGGCGGGTCCCGGGCCGGCCGTTAACGAAGGCATAACCATGATTTTCCCCGCGTCCCGGCCCGGCGCGCGCCGCCGCCACGGGCCGCCGGTACCCTGGGCCAACCAAAAAAGTTCCGATCTGGGACGATTAAAGCCCCCGAAGCGGGCCTAATTTTGCGGGCACGGGGGCATTTTTGGGGCGAAACTCGACACGCAACACTGAACTAAAGGGTTTTCGCCTGCGGGACTTTGCATAAGCGGGAAAAGGTTAAAGCACCGTTGCCGACATCGCGTTCAGGCGAAAAGAACTAGCACCAGCTAATCCGAAGATTGGCGATAACAGTTGCCACAATCCCCAGAAGGAAGGCCAACAACATGACAAGCATGGGGACCCGAACATTGCTCCGGTAAATGGTGAGTTCCGCTTCCTTGCCCTCTTTTCCGACGAACATATCCAAGCTCCCCGAAATCGCCAGGAGACACCAAACACCAAAAAAGATCGAAATTCCATATCCTGCCCATGCAACATACAAGGGTGTTGGAATCACGATCTTTCCGGCGACGTCATCGCCGAACTTGTCTGCAAAGGTCACTGTTAAACCGACCAAACCAGCAGATAATGTAACGATCTGCTTGACCGCATCGGCGCCCGCATTCAACCCTTCAACTGACATATCTGAAACTTCATCAACAGATCGGCGGAAGCGGACACAGCAAGCTGTGCGCAATCCCAAACGTCTCTTCGCCAATCACGCCGGGATGATTATCGGCGTAGCCCCGGATTTGCCTGGACGCCACAATCATCTGATCAACGAACACCTTCAGAGCATTCAGCACCTCGTCATGTTCGGCTCCCCTTTCGAGGGCCTGCTCTGTCATGTTTCTAAGATACTGATCCGCTCCATCACCAAAGCGGAAGCCTCGCGACAATGCGTAGTTTCTTAACTCTGTGGACAAAACGTCGGAAGCACTCATCTCATCCTCCCTGAATGCATCAAATATATTATGAATTTATAATACAAAATTTTCGTGAATTGAAGGTATGGACCAGACGGCCTGTAAGCCGGGTTCTGTCCCTGGGCGCCTCGCGACGCACCGATGGACGGCCATTCATCTGGGACGGACGTCGCCGCCCGCCTCGCGCAACCTACCCGAAGGGCGATGCGGAAACGCATCCATGGCCCGAAGCCATCGGCCCTTCCTATTCGGTTTTGCTCCCGGTGGGGTTTACCGTGCCGTCCTTGTTGCCAAGGACGCGGTGCGCTCTTACCGCACCCTTTCACCCTTACCCCCCTTCGCCCGAAGGCTTCGGGGGGCGGTTTGCTTTCTGTGGCACTTTCCCTAGGCTCGCGCCCGCCGGGGGTTACCCGGCACCGTGTTTCCGTGGAGCCCGGACTTTCCTCCCCTTGCAGCTTTCGCCCTAGCAAGAGGCAGCCGTCCAGCCGTCTGGTCCACGCGGGTTATAGCCTATTGGCAAGAAATTGCACCACAGAGACAGTGAGACGGTGAGAAGAAAGAAATAGAAGCCGTTACGATGCCCCTCTGCCTTCTCACGGCCTCACCGCCTCAGTGGTTTTCTTTTCGTCCCCTAGGAAACGGCGCGGTCATCCCGTCGAACGGCCTCGACCAGCCCCAGCATCCGCCGCGCCGTCTCGGCATCAACGCGGCCGGTGACACGGTCCGGGCGGAAGTGGCGCTGGAAGGCCTTCAAGGCCGCGCTGAAGTCGGTGACGTCGTAGCCGATTTCCGTGAGGGCGTCAGCCAGCACGGGTTGGTCCATGATCAGATTGTCCGCTTCGCCCGGCCACAGGCCGATGCCCTTCCCGGCTAGGCGTTCCCAGGGAAACAGTTCGCCGGGATCGGTCTTGCGCGTGGGCGCCACGTCGGAATGGCCGACCACGTTGCGGGCCGGGATGGGGTGGCGGGTGAGGACGCCAAGGCAGACGGCCTCAAGCTCCCTGATCTGGGGTTCGGGAAATTCGCGGTAGCCCCAGTCGTGGCCCGGGTTGACCAGTTCGATCCCGATCGACCGCGCATTGATGTCGGTGCGGCCCCGCCAGTGCGCGACGCCCGCGTGCCAGGCGCGCATTTTCTCGTCCACCAGCCTGTGGACGGTGCCGTCCTCGTCGATCAGGTAATGGGCCGAGACCTCGGCCTTGGGATCCTTGAGCCGATCCAGCGCCGCCGCTGCCGTTTCCATGCCGGTGTAATGCAGCACCAGCATGTCCACGGTGAAGCCGGGGCCGCGATCGTCGCAATTGGGGCTGGGGTCGATGATGATCTCGGGCATTGGCGTTCCCCCATTGCTCGGGATTTGCGTTAGAGCTTGCGCTCTTTCTTGACCTGATCATAGGCGGCGTTGATGGCCGCCATCTTGTCGTTGGCGAGGTCGATGAATTCCTGGGGCATGCCGTCGGCCATCAGCTTGTCCGGATGGTTCTCGCGGATCAGCTGGCGGTAGGCTTGCTTGATGTCGGCGTCCGAATCCGTGCGCTTCACGCCGAGAATCTCGTAGGGGTCGGCCTTCTTAGGCTCGTCCAGATGCATGGCCTTCAGGCGCTCGAACCCCTGGGGCGTGAA